>NZ_LMCK01000083.1:0-2126 GCF_001623165.1 Pseudovibrio sp. WM33 | reverse complement strand
CCTTATTCAATTCAATCGATCTGTCCATAAGGCGGCGACGAGGAACACTCGTGCTATCAAACACATATGCTTGATGTACAAAGAAAGACTGGGTATTACCGATATTCAGATTGTTTCTAGTAATGGCAAAGAAGCTCAGCAAGATGCTTTTCATACCCACTTTCATATCATGCCGCGTCATGAAGGGGATGGGCAAGATATCGTTTGGACTCCAGACCCAATGCTGTCTGCCAAAAATGAAGAGCTTTTAGCTCGTTTAAATGCGATTTAGTCGAGTCTGACAAACACTGACAATTAACTGTCAGCTACTATTTCACCAAACCTCATAGAAAGCCTCGCCTCTGACGGTTAGTGACGGCATTCACAGCTTTTCCAGTATTAAGTTGAAAGAGTATTTAGAGGGGCTAGGAGGGGTGAAATCACGCTTTCAAACGCGCTCATTTGCTTACATAGTGCTGACACGAAGCCTAAAATGCAAAAAGCTCCCAAGTAGGAGCTTTGCTAAACCTCTTTATATACCATGAGGTTAAATGGTGAGCCCGCACGGGTTCGAACCGTGGACCTACTGATTAAAAGTCAGTTGCTCTACCAGCTGAGCTACGGGCTCTCAGGCGCGTCTGGTGTAGTCGCTGCCTGTGAAGGGTCTTCTAAGGATTACAGGTATTTAGCGCAAGCGCTTTTTTTTGATTTTCCACACTGTGAGCTATTATGTTTTTGATTTTAAAAGTGGCTTTTTGTGTTTGGTTTACAGTTTTGTTCATGGTCGGTTCTGTTTGAGGCGGTTAATTGCAGCCGTCATCACTTCAGATCTAGTGACATATATTCTGCGAATCGATTGAACGTTTTCCAGCTTCCAGCCTACAAACTCTCCTATTTCCTGATCAGTAAAACCGGCCCTTATATAATTGGTTACAGCGGTGCCGCGCAGGTCGTGCAGGTTTTTGTTGATGCCTGTCTTTCCTCGTGCCTTGTCAAACATTGTTGAAAAGCCGTCTGGTGTGTATGGCCTGCCCCTGGAGTTACAGAGAAGTGTTGCGCTCTTGGTTGTTCGTGTGCGTCTGTAGGCTTTGGTGTTGTTTATAACTGCCCGTAATTCCGGGGTTACTGGTATTATAATTTCATTTCTCTTGTTAGATTTGGATGACCACCATTGAAGGTAATCGCCTTTGTCTGCGGTGGCTGGGATGTTGACTAAATCAGTTCGACGTAGCCCGGAATGAACGGCGAGTTCTAGAAGCAGTCTTGCGGGCATAGAGGCTGCTTTTAAGAGTGCTTCAATTTCTTCCGGCAACCAAATTATGTCAGCGCGATTGGAGGAATGCAGGTGTTTAATATTGCCCGCGCAATGGTCTGCAGTCTCGCCTTGATCTACGGCATAGTTTAATAGTCTCACCAACATTGAAAGGTGCATATCGGCTTGACGGGGCGTTTTTGAAAACCCTTGGTGCCATTGCTTAATGATCTTGCGCATGCGAGGTTCGCGGAATGCTTGCAGCGGGGCATTGTCAAAACGCTTTCTGATAGCGTCCAGTGACCTAAGATAATCACGCCTAGTGATCTGTTTTAGTGTCGTGAATTCGGTGGCCTGCATATAGTCAGTAACTAACCCGCCTATTTTCCCCTTGTTCCGTTGTGCGAGATCTTGCTTTTCTGCGTTCCGTGCATTCGCGAGAGCTGTTAAAAAATCCTCTGGAACCGGGTCCAAAACGGGGATTTTGTCGGATACCCAAAACCGGGGCCCGCCTCTGTAAGCATAGTAATTATATCGGGTTTGACCATTGGCAAGCGTCTTTTTGACCCTATGGATGCCTTTAAGTGATTTAAGCAACTTTGGAAACCTCGCTTAACCACCGATCAAAAGCCGTTTCCGGGGCTTCTGGTTCCTGTGAAACAATGCCGCTGAGCATGTCCAGGGCTTTATCTATTGCGAGTTTATCCCATCTGTGACTCTGTAGCAGTGCTTCCAGAAGGCGGCCGCTCTTTACCCACTTTGAAAATGTGCTGGGCTTCAAGCCGCAATAGTCTGCGGCCTGAGCCTTTGTCATAAGGCGAGGTGCTGGCTGCCCTTTGGGTCCTGTGGTCATGGGTGTGAATCGGCATGCAAAATTGACCCGGTTAGGTGGGTT
>NZ_LMCK01000082.1:0-2989 GCF_001623165.1 Pseudovibrio sp. WM33 | reverse complement strand
TAACTATAGGCGTGGACCACTTCAAAGGGGGAGGCTCAATCGGAGCATTTGAGTATATGTAGACCGCTGGAATCATTATGTGATTCATAAGGGGAATGAAAACTGAAGTTCCTACGTTAGCTCAATGGCCAGACATTCTTTCATCGTTGTCATCTAGTCTTGATATTGAAGAAACCGCGATCAAATTTGGAGCTTTGCTGCGAAAGCGTGAAATTTCAAGCGGACGAGATCTGCTGCGCCTTGCCATGGCATATGGTCCCTGTGGCATGTCGTTGCGTAGCACTGCAGCGTGGGCAGCCCTGAGCGGAATCGGGGAGCTGTCGGATGTAGCTGTTCTCAAGCGGCTTCAAGGGGCCGGAGACTGGCTTGAGCATATTCTAGGTAAGCTGCTGTCACAGGCAGGCAATCAGACCTTCCCGAGCGGACACCGTCTCCGGTTGGTGGATGGTAGCTGTATTTCCGGGGTGGGCTCTAAGAAGATCGATTACCGCTTACACGCCAGCTATGATCCTGCTGCCGGACGCTTTACGCATCTTGAGATAACCGATGTGCACGGCGCAGAAAGCTTAGCACGAGGACCAATCAAGAAGGGCGATATTCACGTTGCAGACAGGGGCTATGCTCAGGCAAACGGACTTCATTACATCCTCAAGGAAGGAGGAGATTTTCTTGTACGAACCGGTTGGCGTAAGGTTCGTTTGCGCCAACCCGATGATACGCCGTTTGACCTGTTTGCCGTATTGCCTGAAGCTAACTATGACCGGCCCGTTGATCGTCAGATTACTATTTTGGGAAATTCAAAGGAGCAAGATATTCCCGCCCGTCTGATCATCCAGCGCAAACCACCTGAAGCGACCGAGCAAGAACGAAAACGCCTGCGCAGAACCGCAAGCAGGAAATGTACTAAACTGAACCCTTCCTCACTCGTCGCCGCTGAATACATGTTGTTGTTGACGTCTTTACCAGAGGATCAGTTTGACGCTGTCAGCATTGCCGCGCTCTACAGGGTCCGCTGGCAGATTGAGCTCGCCTTCAAGCGCCTTAAAAGCCTTATCCATATTGACCGCCTGCCTGCAAAGAACCCAGATCTTGCCAAAACCTGGTTGTTGTCACATCTCATCTTGGCTCTGCTGATTGAGCGTCACAGTGAGGAATGCATGGCTCATTCTCCTCAAGAAGAGAGTTTAAAGCAACGTTCTCCGTCCAGATGGAGGTTACATGAGCTGATCATTCAGGCCTTCATTTCAGCAATTCAGGGAGCATGGGATCTGACTAACATCACAGTTAACGCCAGCAGCTTTTGGCGAGGTATATGCGAACCTCCCAGAAAGCGAAAAATTCAACGAATTCGAAAACATAGCTCCTTAAGTTAGCGCCTATGGGGCAACTCCCCCTCACTTCTTCCCCCACGCCAGCAGGGGGCCGAAGGTCACCACGTACACCACGAATGCAAGGATCCATGCTAGCGCTGACATATCGTAGAGCCTTGCTACGAGGTCTGGGAATAGGCCTGCGGAGAAACGGAGGAGGACTGATGTGGCCATTGCGCAGTAGAGGAAGGTAGCGCCGCGGCTTGCTTTGAGCTCCATGCCCATATGCCCGAGGGTTGCACGGGTCATGACGGCCAAAGTCATCATACCCAGGACGCCAGCCATTAGCAGGTGTTGTGCTCCGGTGATATCCAGTAGGTCTGGCTGGAGAATGGCAAAGCCAAGTGCAAGCAGACCCAGCGGCATAAACAGATAGCTTGCGTGCAGCACCAAAACCAGAGGTTCCTTGAAGGTATACTGTCCTTTCCAGCGAACCAGACGCGCGAAGTGCAATACTCCGGCAATCAAAAGCACAACACCCGCCAGCCAATGATCTTGAAGCGCAGTCCAGACAAGCAGTGCGACCAGGAGGGCAAGCAGTGAGATCTTGTCGAACACCTGCATCGGGCTCGCTGGCAGGCTCTTACGGCCTTGCTTCACCAGCCAGTTACGGGTGAAGGAAGGAATAATCCGCCCACCGATCAAACCTACCATCAGAACCATGGTGGAGATACCCAGACGCATACCATAGCCCTGCGCTGCGTATCCATCGCTCCAGGCTTCCCAATGGAACAGCAGGTTGGATGCTATGAGCAGGCCCAGCAAACCCAACACGATCAGGTTGCGCCAGTTTTTGCCTGCCATAATTTCGCGCAGGCACGCAATGGCCAGCACCAATGGCATTGCAACATCAAGCGCGGCAACGACGCTTGCTGGAAGGTAAGCGCCGAACAGGATCGCGGCACGGCCAATCACCCAAAGGCTGAACAGGACAATGAGCGGCTTGCCCACAATGGGCATACGCCCGGTCCAGTTGGGAATAGCGGTCAGCAAAAAACCTGCAACAACGGCGCTTAGATAGCCGAAAAGGAACTCATGGGCGTGCCACGAGACAGGATCAAACGCAATCGGCAGCTCGATGTACCCGGAAACGAGTGGAATCCAGAGCAACATAAGCACGATTGCCCAGACTGCGCTGGCGAGGAAGAACGGCCTGAACCCATAACTGAATAGCACAGGGCCTTGCCAGGATCTGACTTGTTCCATAGTGGTCGACATGAGGCGCTCTTTTGGCTTTTGTTGATGCGCGCGTGCACATTCAGTGATCGATGCGTTAGAGCGCGTTCCGTTTGATTGCATTCAATCAAACGACAAGAATTCGCTCCACTAAAGATGCTAGAGCGCGATGCGTAAATGAAAATGAACGCAACGTGCTCTAGCTTTACAATCAGCTTCATCAATCTAACTCACCATGTCCTTGACTATTATTAAGTGCACTCTGCATTTAAAGCGTGTTCCCGAAAAGCGGTTTTGGTTTTCGGGTGAGAATATGCCCAGCCTAATGAGAGGAGAGTGTCTCGATACGTCAGTTCGTCCAAGACATCTCTTAGGTGGCTTATGATCGCACAAGCACTGAAACCACCACATGGCATCCCATGCAGTGTTGAACCAGAGTTCCC
>NZ_LMCK01000081.1:408-1953 GCF_001623165.1 Pseudovibrio sp. WM33 | reverse complement strand
GCACCGAGCACCGAGCACGAATGATCGCAATGCTACGCAAAGACAAGCTTATGAGTAAAGAAAGATCCTCAGAGGGGGATAACTTTTATTAGCGGATGCGAGCGCAACATCTGAAAAACCGGGCATAAAAAATAAGGCGAATTCCACGGGGTAAACATATGCCCGCTAGGTGGTTCTATGATAGAACCTCCCCCGTTCAAAATTAAATGCATGCGGTGCAAAAGCCAGACACAAAACCACTCAATAAGAACCACGAGCAACGCACATTTCGCGCAAATAACGCAAATCTGCACAAAAGAACGCAAACCTTAAAATCAGCACGATCAGTTATTCAGAGCCCCACGTGATCAGACACACTTAAGCTGCAACAAACCCAATCTCTTTCTGCAGCTTCTTGGTCAGCTTCCTCGCAATAATGCTATGCGCCTCACGAACATAATCCTTGATGTCTTCATCAGCCATCGCCTGCGCAGTCTCAATCTGAACCCACTTCGCCCGAGCCAGATAAGGCGCCGGAATAATGCCCTCCTGTTCCGTTAGGATCTGATAGGAAAGCTCCGAACATTTAAAGCTGATCTTGATCCCTTCCATCTCAGGACGGTCCTCTCCCCAGTTAGAGCAAATCGCAAAGATCTTCCCTCCAACCTTCCAAACCGAAGCATTCCCCCACTGAATGGCATTGCTCGTCCCAACCAATGACTTGCAATAATTATCAAACTCATCCCGCGTCAAAGTAATCTCTCCCTAGCAATCAATAAAAGGCATCAAACACAGCCAATAATTGCAACGAAGATAACACAATCAATATAGAATTCCGTACTTCTTCAACCAACTTCCAAATTTGCCTACCGGTAAGGACCACTCATCACACACGCTCACTCTTATTCACCTCAGACAGCGCATAGAATAGCTCCATCTCTTTTGTAGTTAGCAGACAGCGTAGAGCAGTTATGGGTGCTATCCCACCGATCTCATCCTGGCGCAGAATGCGCACTCCGCATTACCTTCGAATGCGCAGCAATCGCGGCACAATTTCGTGTGCAAATACCGCCAACGAACGCAGAAGGGAGCGCACCGCCGTTCCGGCAACGTGGTGCAGTTACGGATTCAATCCCGCCGATTACATCCTGATGCACAACTGGCCCCGCATTACCTTCGCAAGTGCAGCAGGCGTGGAGACACAATACGTGTGCAAACACCAGCGAACGCAGAGAGCCGCACAAAGTCATCCCAGTTGCGGTTTAGCACAATCACGCTGCGCCAGCTCATAAATGCTGTGGCTTGATCACCTGTGTTAGTCGCTCTTGAGGTCTAAGGCTCGCCCTTCCCACAGGCTCACTCCCCTTCTCATTGAGATACATGGGCGGCTGCAGCGTTTGTCTCATTACAGCACTGAGATGCAATACGTTTCAATCCCTTGAAGTCGGTGCTTTGGTTTCACTGAGGTAAACTGGAGGCTGTATATTCAGGGAGTATTCTTCGGTCAGGTGGCATTGCAATCCAGGGGATCGCCGGTCACTCCTAGCCTAGCTCACTGTGTTTTCG
>NZ_LMCK01000081.1:0-398 GCF_001623165.1 Pseudovibrio sp. WM33 | reverse complement strand
ATCGTATCAGAAGGCTCTCCAGTTTTCCTGAGCCAGTCCACTCTGGCGCGTACTGGAAAGGAACCACAACATTTCAAGCACAGTAGACTGCAGTGCTCATCTCATAACAGCACTGCGAGGTACTGCCATTCAATCCCTTGAAGTCGCTGTTTGAGTTTCACTAAGGCCAACTGTTGGGTGTATATTCAGGGCTAAGGAAGTGCTCTGGTTCTTGGAAGGCTTTAGTCTTCTTGCTGGAGACGCTCTCTTCAGCCCTCTCATTCAGGCAGGCTTTCTAGAACGCAAAAAGCCCCCATGCTTTATGCATTGGGGGCTTTTGAGTTGGTATGTTGTTCTGTTTCATTTTGAGAGATTGTCAGTGTGGATTATTCATGCCCGGCGGCGCCCTACTCTCCCGC
>NZ_LMCK01000080.1:0-1095 GCF_001623165.1 Pseudovibrio sp. WM33 | reverse complement strand
ACTAACTTTCAAACCGGACTACTCAAGTGGGGCTGATCAGGCCAACCGGTTGCTCTGCCTTTAGCGCTAACATCACTGCATGTCTTGTAGGATCTTTGATCGCATTCTCAGCAATCTTCTGCGTTTTCTTTTCTGAAAACGGAATGTAGCCAAGCCGACTTTCTTCATGCGCCTGCCGCGCTAACTCTATAACAGCAGGAATATCCTGCTTACTTCCCACCAACCGAAAGGTGTAAGCCGAGCTACTTCTTGATCGCTCTGACCCTTTTCCATCCCGTTCTACTGCCTCAGCATCCGCATCCATTTTGCTCTTGTCCCCGCATCTTATTTTGATTTGCAAAGAACATATATGAGAGCGACAAAACCCAAAACCCAAAACCGAAAACTGTTCAACCACGCCTTGCCTTAGCAACAAATAACTCATCTACAAACCTTATGCTTTGCGGTTCTCATAAAGGCTTGATCATGGACTGCATGAAGTGATTTCAGTTATTGACCCCATCAGCTTTATAATCTCCTTTGAGAGGCACCTGAAAGCTAATCAACATGACGTTTTCATAACTTATTTTGAGCAGCAAATACGACTGTTTCCGCTACAAGCTGTCCACTACAGCACAAACCCTCAGTTTTGGTGGATGCTTTTATTCTTTAGATAGACAACTGGAATCATTGTGTGATTCATCAAAGGGATGCTTAATCCCTCTCTTCCCTGCGGAAAATGGGAGGACGTTCTGTCCTCGCTGCCCTCTCACCTCGACCTGAACCAAACAGCATTCAAATGTGGTGCCCTGCGCCGCCGGCGGCAGGTATCAGATAGTACAGACCTGCTGCGTCTGGCGCTGGCTTATGGTCCGTGTGGCATGTCGCTGCGCAGCACCTCCGCGTGGGCTTCCATGAGTGGGCTGGGGGAGTTATCGGATGTTGCCGTTCTGAAGCGACTGAAAGGAGCTCATGAGTGGCTCGGGGTGATCGTTGCCGAGCTGTTGTCAGAGGCCGGAGGGCAGAGCTTCCCAAATGGGCACCGTCTGCGGCTTGTTGACGGAACATGTATTGCCGGTCCGGCAAGCAAAGGAACAGACTGGCGGATACACGCCA
>NZ_LMCK01000079.1:0-54366 GCF_001623165.1 Pseudovibrio sp. WM33 | reverse complement strand
AACCCACCTAACCGGGTCAATTTTGCATGCCGATTCACATTCTTAGGCGGTCTGGCGAGCCCAAGGTACAGGCTGGGCTGAAGGTGCTGCAGCGCGAGTATTTGCGGCAATCACCTCAACTTCTCGGTGATTAACACACCGATTTTCAAGAGGAGGCAGTTAGGCAAGCCTGATCGGCGGTTGTTTATGGCTTGAGGAGACTGGCTTATGAAAGCGGAGAAAGTCCTGAGTATTTTAAATCCCGAACTGAAGAAGAAGCTTGCTGATAAATATGATGCTGCGGTGCCCGGTATGTCTGAAAGTGTGGTGGACTGGGCCTACGACAAGCATTATGGCCGGGAAGGGGTTGACCTGAAGACCCGGCAATTGTGCAGTATTGCGGCTTTGACAGCGATGGGTGGGCATACAGGGCCACAACTGGTCATGAATATTGAGCACACACTGAACTCAGGTGCACGCCCCTCCGAGATCCTTGAAGTCATCTGGCAAATGGCGGTCTATGCAGGCGTACCCGCCGCCCTGAACGGCCTGAACACAGCAATCGCGTATTTTGAAGAGAAGGGGCTGGATCCGCGGTCTTAAAGGAGTTTCCTCGACCTCTCATCTGGAGTGCGAACCTGACGTCCGCACTCCATTTGTCTTTGTAGGCTTCTACTTCTTCTTCGCGGGGCGGGATGGGCCTTCGCGTTCGGAGGATTGGGCCCAGAGGTTGATGTTGGCTTCTGTGGCGTACTGATCGATGGCGGTCAGTTCCTCCTCTGTGAACTCCAGATTGTTGATGGTGGCTGCGCAGTCGATCACCTGCTCCTTGCGGCTTGCGCCGATCAGAGCTGAGGTGACGCGGCCTTTGCGCAGAACCCATGCCAGCGCCATCTGGGCCAGTGTCTGCCCACGGTTCTCGGCAATCTCGTTCAGCGAGCGAATGTGGGTCAGCGTGGTCTCGTTGAGGAAGCTTTCCTGGAAGGAGCCAACGTGTTTGCCCGCGCGGCTGTCCTGCGGAACGCCGCCCAGGTATTTGTTGGACAGCATGCCTTGTGCCAGAGGGGAAAAGACGATGGAGCCGATGCCTTCTTCTGCCAGCGTGTCGAGCAGGCCGTCCTCTTCCACCCAGCGGTTGAGCATGGAATAGCTTGGCTGATGGATCAGGCATGGGGTGCCCAGTTCCTTCAGGATCTTCGCTGCTTCCCTGGTGCGTTTGGAATTGTAGGAGGAGATGCCCACGTAGAGCGCTTTGCCCTGACGAACGATCTGGTCGAGGGCCATCATGGTCTCTTCCAGTGGAGTATCCGGGTCGAAGCGGTGGGAATAAAAGATGTCGACGTAGTCCAGCCCCATACGCTTCAAAGACTGATCGCAGCTGGCCATGAGGTATTTGCGGCTGCCCCATTCGCCATAAGGTCCCGGCCACATGTCATAACCTGCTTTGGAAGAGATGACGAGCTCGTCGCGGTATCCGGCAAAGTCGGTGCGCAGGATCTCACCAAAAGCGGTTTCCGCACTGCCTGGAGGCGGGCCGTAGTTGTTGGCAAGGTCGAAGTGGGTGATGCCCAGATCGAACGCTGTGCGGCACATTTCGCGTTTGGTTTGATGTGGGGTGGTTTCACCGAAGTTGTGCCAGAGACCGAGGGAGATGGCAGGTAGCTTGAGGCCACTCTTCCCGCAGCGGTTGTACTTCATGGTGTCATAGCGATTTTCAGCTGGTTGCCAAGCCATCAGATGTCCTCCCAGACTTCTGTTTATTTGTTTTGGATGGAAAAATTGAGGAGGACTGGTGGCGCGGTCGCCACCAGTATTTTTGGAGGGTACGCTCAAAACGAGCGCGGTACTTAAGCGGAGAGTTCAACCCAGACTGGGACGTGGTCTGATGGTTTTTCCCAGCCGCGGACGTGTTTGTCGATGCCAACGCCTTGCATGATGCGGGCGGCTTCCGGTGAGAGCAGCAGGTGGTCGATGCGGATGCCGTTGTCACGTTGCCATGCGCCCGCCTGATAATCCCAGAACGTGTAGGTTCCGGCAGTGCTGTTGGTGGCGCGGACGGCTTCGGTGAAGCCGAGGTTGAGCAGGGTGCGGAAACGCTGGCGGCTTTCCGGACGGAAGAGAGCATCACCAACCCAAGCCTCTGGCTTCTTTGCGTCTTCCGGCTCAGGAATAACGTTGTAATCGCCAACCAGCAGGAAGGCTTCTTCCTTTTCCAGCTGCTTAACTGCGTGCTTGTGAAGGCGATCCATCCAGCGCAGTTTATATGGAAACTTTTCGGTCTCTACCGGATTGCCGTTTGGTAGATATAGGCAACCCACGCGGATCGGCTCGTTGTCGCCGGCGATAACGGCCTCGATATAACGGGCTTGCTCGTCTTCGTCTTCACCCGGCAGGCGGCGGTTAACCTCCTCAAACGGGCGTTTGGACAGGATTGCGACGCCGTTGAAGCCTTTCTGGCCGTGGGTTTCCAGATTGTAACCCAGCTCCTCAAACGGAGCGCGCGGGAAGTTCTCATCAACCGATTTAATTTCCTGAAAACAGGCGACGTCTGGCTGTTCTTCTTCGAGCCATTTGAGAACCGTTTCTAACCGCGCTTTGACGCCATTAATGTTCCAGCTTGCGATTTTCATCGGGTTTCCCTTCGAGAAAGCAGTGAGGTCAGAGCTCTGCGCATTAATGCATTTGCAGCAGTCGCTCTGGCTGCTTGGTCTATATGTGTCTTGATTTGTTCTAGCACGGTGTCCGAGGAGGGCAAGGCAGGCAGGGCAAGTGTGTGTGGATGAGGCCTTGTCGAGCGTTATCGGGTAATCCTGAGGCGGCTTTACTTGGCTTTCTGATCCAAAAGCCTTTTGAGGTACTCAAGGATAAAGGCCAGCGCAATGAGTTGCCCGCCGATTGCAAATGAACTCACAAGGACAGATACCTGGGTCACAAACTGATCGGCGGTGTAAGCAAAAACGCCAAAATGCCAGTTCGCTATGAGTGATGTTGCGATCTGCAGCACGCCAATACTCAAGAGCGCGTAAACAACCAGCTTGTGTGCGTTTTGAAAGGACAGCATGAGGCTTCTCTGAGGGTGTTTGCGTGGAAGGGAACAAGTTCTACGCGGAACGAGGATAACTGTTTTGCGTTGAAATGTGCGTTGGTTTGCGCGGAAAGCGGGAAAACTGCGTTCTTATGGGGCGGGGCTTTGAGGCTGGTAGGGCGTGGTTGCTTTGGGATGCATTCACGCCCGCTTTTTAACTTATTCCCCTGATGTGCGACTGGCTTATCTTAGATGGAGAAGCTTGTGCCGCATCCACAGCCGGCGGCGGCCTGAGGATTTGAGATCTGGAAGGACTGGCCCATGAGATCTGTTACGAAATCAATTTGCGAGCCTGCCATATATTGCAGGGAGATGCTGTCGATGAGAACCGTTGCGCCGAGTTTGGCGAGGACGAGGTCGTCATCTTCCTGTTCTTTTACGATGTCATACTTGTATTGAAAACCGGAGCAGCCGCCACCTTCGACAGAAATGCGGAGCATGCTGCCATTGGTTTCTGTTTCCAGTATCTGGGCGACGCGTTTTGCGGCCTTGTCGGTCAAGCCGACAGTATTTTCAGGGGTCTGGGTCATAAGCTCAGTCTTGTTTCGGCTTGCGTACTTTCTTTGCCTTATAATTTAGGTGGTCTCCATGGTAATTTCCATAGTATTTTATTGCTAAATTACATTTGGCTTGGGAAAGCGGTTGTTTACAGGGCTTTTACATCTGTTATGTCATTGCTGTGATACGAAAATCGCAGGGAATGACCTGGGCATTTTCTGATTGTAAGGGGCGGGGGATAAAGAATGGTCAAGACGTTAGGATACGGTGCTCAGCCACGGGCGGAATATGCTGTTGATCCGGAAGTCAGCCGTGGCCGACTTTTTCCAGAACCGGAAAGCCCGACACGTACGCCGTTTCAGCGTGATCGAGATCGTATTATTCATAGTGCTGCTTTCCGCCGCCTCAAGCACAAGACGCAGGTCTTTGTGTACCATGAGGGCGATCACTTCCGCACACGCCTGACGCACACCATTGAGGTCTCCCAGATTGCGCGTTCGCTTGCACGTGCGCTGCGGCTGGATGAGGATCTGGCCGAGTGTCTGGCGCTGGCGCATGATCTTGGACACACTCCGTTTGGGCATGAGGGCGAGGACGTGATGCATGAATGCATGGCGGACTATGGCGGGTTTGACCACAACGCCCAGTCTCTGCGCATTGTGACGGATCTTGAGCGCCGGTATGCCGAGTTTGATGGCCTCAATCTGGCGTGGGAAACGCTGGAAGGGCTTGTGAAGCACAATGGGCCGCTGATGGATCGATCCGGCGCGCCTTGTGGCAAGCTTGAAGGCAAGCATCTGCCGTTTGCTGTGAGCGAATATGCCAAGCATCAGGATTTGCTGCTGTGGTCGTGGCCAAGTGCAGAGGCGCAGGTGGCAGCGATTGCAGATGACATCGCTTATGACGCGCATGATCTGGATGATGGACTGCGGGCTGGGTTGCTTAGCTTTGAGGCCATGAAAGTGGTGCCGTATCTGAAGCGTATTTTAGACGAGGTGGACGGGAAATATCCCGGTCTTGAGGATGCGCGGCGTATTCATGAGATTGGGCGCAGATGTATCACCGGCATGGTAGAGGACGTGATTGCGGAGAGTATTTCGCGAATTAATCAGGTTTCTCCCAAGAAATGCGGGGATATTCGTGATGCAAATGGTCCTGTTATTGCCTTTTCAACTGAAATGGCGCGAGAAGAGCGCGAGTTGAAAGAATTTTTGTTTGCCAATCTGTACCGACACGAAAGTGTTCTGGCGGTTCGCAGGAAGGTTGCCAAAGTGGTGCGGGATTTATTCCATGCCTACTTTAAGGCACCGGAAAGAATGCCAGAACCATGGTGTACGGGACTGAAAGGCGAGGGTGATGATGTGAAGGCCCGCAGGGTTTGTGACTTCATTGCAGGTATGACGGACCGTTATGCCATAGACGAACACCGACGATTATTTGACGATACCCCGGAACTGGGGTAATGCGCCAATTCAAACACTATTAATTCATGGAGTTTATGTGGGGCTGCGGCTTCGCAAAACCCTGTGAGCTGTCAAACTAGGCTATTAAAAATGAACATCTTTGCAGACTTCGCCGAAAGGGTAAACAGTGTAGTCAAGGGTCTCGACCTTGCTGCTGACGCGCCGGAGCTGGATCTGCGACGAGTGACTGTTGAACCTCCTCGGGATGCTGCTCATGGCGATCTGGCGACCAATGCTGCCATGGTGCTGGCTAAACAGCTGAAGATGAAGCCGCGTGATCTTGCCGAAAAGATTGCAGAAGGCCTGCGCGCCGACAGTGAAGTTGATGCTGTTGATATTGCCGGACCTGGCTTCATCAACATCCGCGTAAACAAAGCTATATGGGAACGCGTGCTGGCAGATGTTGTTGCCAAGGGCAATGCGTTTGGTAGTGGCAGCCGTGGTGCCGGTTTGAAGGTGAACGTGGAGTATGTATCCGCGAACCCGACCGGGCCTATGCATGTGGGCCATACACGTGGTGCTGTTGTGGGTGATGCGCTGGCGAGCCTGTTGCAGTTTGCCGGTTATGATGTGACCCGTGAATACGTGATCAACGATGCTGGCTCCCAGATTGATACGCTGGCGAAGTCCGCCTTTCTGCGTTACCGCGAAGCACTGGGTGAAGACATTGGGCAGATCCCTGAGGGCTATTATCCGGGCGAATACCTTATTCCAGTCGGCAAGGCGCTGGCAGAGGAATATGGTGAGCGCCTGAAGGAGATGGGCGAGGGCGAGCGCCATGCTATGCTCAAGGGCTATGCCGTTGACAAGATGATGGATCTGATCCGTGAAGACCTGAGTGCTTTGAACGTGAAGCATGACGTGTTCTTTTCAGAAAAGACCATGCACGGTCAGGGGAATGCCATTGATCTGACGCTCGATGCACTGCGTCAGCGCGATCTGGTTTATACTGGCACTTTGCCACCACCAAAGGGCGAAGTGCCTGATGACTGGGAAGACCGTGAGCAGACCCTGTTCCGCTCTTCCAACTACGGTGATGACAGTGACCGTGCGCTGGTAAAGTCTGATGGCAGCTACACCTACTTTGCTGCTGACGTTGCTTACATGCGCGACAAGATTGAGCGCGGGTTCAAAGAAATCATCTTTGTGCTTGGTGCGGACCATGGCGGCTATGTGAAGCGTCTGGAAGCGATCGGCAATGCGATCTCCGGCGGTGATGTGGATGTGATTGTGCGTCTGTGTCAGCTCGTGAAGCTCTTTAAGGGCGGTGCTGAGTTCAAAATGTCCAAGCGCTCTGGTAATTTCATCACCCTTCGCGATGTGGTTGATGAAGTGGGCGTAGATGCGGTACGCTTTATGATGCTCTATCGTAAGAACGATGCGCAGCTGGATTTCGATTTTGACAAGGTGAAAGAGCAGTCAAAAGACAATCCAGTGTTTTATGTTCAGTACGGTCACGCTCGGTGTCATTCTGTGCTGCGTCAGGCTGCTGGAGAGCTGGATTGGTTCTCTAATACTGCTGAAGAGTTGCAGTCTGCAGATTTTGCACAACTTGAAGATGAGGGTGAACTTGCACTGGTCGCGAAGATGGCTCAGTGGCCTCGAATTGTAGACGGAGCCTCAGAAAATCACGAGCCGCACCGCATTGCGTTTTATCTGTATGAGCTTGCAAGCGCCCTGCATGGACACTGGTCCAGAGGCAAGGAAAAGCCGCAATTACGCTTTATTAATGATAAAACGCCAGAATTAACCAAAGCTCGACTCGCGTTAGTTTACGCAGTTTCACAGGTAATAGCTTCTGGCCTCAATGTTTTGGGTGTCACAGCACCAAATGAAATGCGCTAGCGCCTGAGCATAGTTGATAGAGTACTGGAGGTTCGCGGTGGGGATTGCGAGCCTCTTATTTAAGGGAAAACACCGCTGCAATGACCAATCGCTCCAAGTATCCGGGTCCGGGTGAGGTTTCTGCTAGGCAAACGGCAGGCGATGAACCGCAACAGTGGGCAGGCGATCAAGATCCGCTCGTAGAACTTGCCAGAATTGTCGGGGAGAGCGCTGCTCAGTACCGTCCTAGTTCTCGCGTAGAAAGCGAAGTCTCTGACCGTCCGCTGTTTCCAAAGACTGATGAGCGCAGTGTAACTGCCGATCATGCTCCTCAGCATGGCTCTCAGGACGCCACGTTGGCCGATGATTATTCAGTGGGTGCAGCTGAAGTGAATGAGCCTGCATCAACTCAAGATTCATTTGCGGCTCTGGATGCTGTTTTTGCATCTCCAAAAACCTCCGCGTCACCTGCACATGCTGATCCGTTTGCGGATTTGAGCGCTGCTGCGTTGTCCGCCGGTGCGCCGAGTGAGGCTGTTGACTACGTCAGTGACCTTCCACCGGTTCCAAAAGCGGCGGCTGTGCCTGAAGCAAAGCCAGTTCCTGCTCCTGCACCTGTGCGCCAGTCTGTGACTGCTGCTGATGTGACTGCAGAGCCGGAAATGGATGATATTCTTTCGCGCGATCTTGAAGAGAGCCTTGTTGCCTCTCTCAATCAGTCTCAGGTGGAGCGTGAGCAGACGTCTCGTCCTCAACGGTCCGTGAGCCGTGCGACACCGACGCTGGATGCTGTTGGCGCACGGGATGTGCGCCCTGAGCAGACTTTGCGTGAGCGCCTTGAACGCCGCACAGTGGATGCTCCACGTGTGGTTGAAACACCGCGCGTTGCTAAGCCTGCTGCGCCTGTACAAAATGTGGCGTCTGCTTCGCCGAGAGCTCTGGATGAGCTTTCCCAGAGTGATTATGACAGCTGGCGCGCCGAGCGTGCTGCTGAGCGTGCAACTGCGGCAGCAGCTGCCAAGCCTGTTCAGCCTGCACCGGCACCAACGCCTGCGATTGAAGAAGCTCCTGCCGCGCCTCAATTGCGTGGCACGCATGATGATGTGGCACCTGCTGCTGACCCTGTTTCATTTGAACCTGATATGACAGCGTTTGCGATGGACACCGGTGCTGAGCTTGAGGGTGAGCACATCAGCGCTCCTGAAGTGTCTGCACAGGAAACTGTTATTCCTGCCAAGCATCTTGAAGAAGCTTTGTTGGCTGAGTTCAGTCTTGACGAGGAAGCGCAGCCAAGCGTTGTTGCTGAACCTGTTGCGCCTCAGCCTGTGCGAAATGTTGCGCAGGAGATTGAGGCGAGCGTTGATGACATCTTTGCAGATGAAATTGCGCAGGAGCCGCAGCCAGAACCAGAGCCGGAGGTTGAAATCGGCCCTGAAGTGGCTGCAGAGCTGAATGAATTTGAGCGCATGAGTGCCGGTTTTGAACAGGTTGCTCAGGAAATCGATCCATTTGCCGTTGAAGGTGATGATGCATGGCAGCTGGACGAAAGCGTTGCCAACGATACGTCTTTGGATGAAATGTCCTGGCCTGCTGCTGCTGAAAAGCTGGCGCAGACAGAAGCTGCTCATCAAGAGGCGATGAATGCAGCGAAAAAGCCTGGTGAAGAGCAGTCTCCTCCTCCTGGTGGATATGATCTTGATGCTGTGGCGCAGGCTATGCGCAAAGAAGACCCGAGCCTTGATGGCGGCGTTCTTCCGCAAGCTGTGCCACGCGTTTCTGTTGATGTTCCGATTGAAGCAGAAGAGAACCGCAGTGGCGGTATGCGCAAAGGCCTGATGGCTGCTTCGCTCATTGGCGGTATTGTTGTGGTTGGCGGTGCCGGTCTGTTCCTGTTCGACTTCGGTGGAACAGGCGGAGATGCAACTCCACCACCAATTATTCGAGCTGATGCCTCTCCAATGAAGGAGGTTCCATCTCCTTCAGCGCAGCCTAAAAACGACACGGCAAAAGTCTTTTCTCCGGAGGAAGCGTCTCAGCCAGTCACTGGCGAGAAGATGATTCAGCGTGAAGATGCAGCTGTGACACCATTGCCGCCAGCATCCAGTGAAACGGATACTGCAAAGTCCAGCGTGTTTGATGTGAACCCGACGAAGAAGGTGCGGACCGTTATTGTTCGTCCTGACGGGACCATCGTACAGCGGGCTGGTGCAGAGGCCAATGTGTCTGCACAGCCTCGTGTTGTCACAAGCAGCACTGTGCGCAACAGTAATCCGCAAAATACGGGTAGCACCACACCGGCGGCAACGTCTGGGCAGTGGGACCCACTTCCGGGTGAAACCCAGGGTGCAAACCAGCAGACTACAGCTGTACCAACAACCACCAGCTTGCAGGATGCGTTTGCGAATGCTCCGGTGGCAACGCGGACCGAGACGCGCAATACGCTTCTGGGTGTGAGTGTTGTGCCTCAGTCCAAGCCGTTTGTTGTGGCGTCCGCCAATACAGGCAGCGGTACTGTTCGCTCCAACACACTGACGCCGCTGCAGCCGCAGCCAACGTCTCGTGCCAGCAACGCACCGCTGAACCTGACAGGTAACCAGAACACGCAAACAGCTGCTGTAAACCCGCAGGCGATTGCTCCAACTCCGACACCTACCGAAGGTGTTGTTGGTGAGATTCCAGGTGGGACTTACATTGTGCAGGTGGCGTCTGTGCGCACTGTTGAGGATGCTCGTGGTCAGATCCGCCGTTACAACAGCCGCTATCCAAACCTGATGGCGTTGGTGACACCGGTGATTACGCGTGCTGATCTTGGCGACAAAGGCATTTACTACCGCATTCAGGTTCCGTTTGATGGTCCGACCAGTGCAAACACCTTCTGCGGTGAGTTTAAATCTGCAGGTGGCGACTGTTACGTTCGCCGCAACTAAATACGCTTTCCCTTTTCAGGGACTACGCTTTGGAGCTTGACGCCGTACCGGCGTCAAGCTACCAGCTTTACTCATGTTTTTAAAATCGTTCATTTCCGGATGCCTTGGACCTGAGCTCAGCGCTGAGAGCAAAGCCTTTTTTCGCGACCAGCAGCCGTTTGGTCTGATCCTTTTTGCTAGAAACATGGAAACGCCGGAGCAGATCCGCCGACTTTGCGCTGATTTTCGTGAGGCTGTTGGCCGTGCGGATGCGCCTGTTTTTATTGATCAGGAAGGCGGGCGGGTGCAACGCTTTGGTGCACCGCATGTGCCAGTCTATCCAGCGGCAGGGACGATTGGGTGCCTTTATGCGCAGGACGTTGAGGCGGCGAAACGAGCTGCTTATTTACATGCCTTGCTGATTGGGCTGGATCTGCGTGATCTTGGGTTGAATGCCAACTGTATTCCGTGTCTTGATATGCCCATTGAAGGTGCGAGCAACATTATTGGTCTGCGGGCCTACGGATCTGATGCGGCGCTTGTGAGTGATTTGGGCCGCGCTGCGATGGATGGCTGTCTTGCTGCTGGTGTGATGCCGGTTATGAAGCATATGCCGGGCCATGGCCGGGCGCTGGTTGATAGTCATCTTTCCTTGCCTGAAGTGACAAGCCCACTTGAGGAGCTTGAAGAGCGGGACTTTTTGCCGTTCAAATCCTTGCGGGACTGTCCGATGGGGATGACCGCTCACATCGTGTTTAAAGAGATTGATGGAGATCACCCTGTTACGCAATCTTCCTATGCTATTCAGAAGGTTATCCGGGAAGCGATTGGTTTTGATGGCGTCCTGATCAGTGATGACATCTCCATGAAAGCGCTTGGTGGTGATCTGAAGAGCCGGGTTGAGAAAATTGTTGCGGCGGGGTGTGATCTTGTTCTGCATTGCAATGGCGAGCTGGATGAGATGAAGACGGTTGCTTCGGCTGTGCCGGAGATTGATGGCAAACGCGCTGAGCGCATCAAGGCGGCTATGCAGCGAAATACCCAAGTGTTTGATGGGGATGAAACGGCACTGCGCACGGAGTTTGATGAGCTGTGTGCGAAAGTTTGAGAGGGTGTCTTTTTACCGGAGTGCAGGTCATGCTCTTCGGAGATACGCTTTAAAGGGATTGATGTTTGAGCGACGTTGAGGCCACAGAGCAGATAGAGGAAGCGTTGGCAGGCGCGGCAGCTGTGGAGCAGCCCGCGACTGGCGACCCGAACCTGCTTGTGGATGTGGACGGGTTTGAAGGCCCGCTTGATGTTTTGCTCACACTGGCCCGCAGCCAGAAGGTTGACATCACCAAGATCTCCATTCTGGCGCTGACAGAGCAGTATCTTGAGTTTGTAAAGGAAGCGCGCCGTTTGCGGCTGGAGCTGGCTGCAGATTATCTGGTGATGGCGGCGTGGTTGGCTTATCTGAAATCCCGTTTGCTCATACCGCAGCAAAAAGACAGCGACGAGCCAACGGGTGAAGAACTGGCAGCGGCGCTGGCGTTTCGTCTGCAACGATTAGAAGCCATGCGGGATGCTTCTGCAAAGCTGATGAACCGGTCACGTCTTGGACGGGATCTGTTTGCGCGTGGTGCTCCTGAAACTGTGTCGGTGGAGCGGCGCAGTGTTTGGACTGCCACGCTTTATGATTTGCTGATGGCGTATGCGTCTCAGCGCCAGCGCCACTCGGTGACGTCCGTACATGTGAAGCGGCGTCAGGTCTGGTCGCTTCAGGACGCGCGCGATATTCTGACCCGTCTTGTGGGGCAGGTTGCAGTATGGACACCGATTGAGCGATTTCTGACGGCTTACCTGGAAGACCCGCAGGAGCGGGCGACGGCTATGGCTTCGGCGTTTTCGGCCAGTCTGGAGCTGGTGCGTGAAGGGGTGATCGATATTCAGCAATCCGGGCCGTTCGAGACGATCTATGTGCGTGCCTCACAACGGACGCCGGAAGAGATTGGTGCGGGTGAACCAGCTGAAGAGCTTCAGGAAAAAGAGGTTGAGTTGTCATGAGTAAAACGCCAGACCTGCTCGACACAGTCTCAGACAATGAGGCTATTGAAGTTGCGGATGCCGGGGAGCTTTTAGAAACGGAGCGCATGGTTGAGGCTTTGATCTTTGCCAGTGCGGAGCCTCTCAGCTTTTCCGAGCTGACAAAGCGTATTCCTGGTGATCGGGATATTCGCGGCGCTCTTAACCGCCTGCGCTCGTTTTATCGCAAGCGCGGTGTGCAGCTGCGGTCTACTGAGGATCGATGGTCGTTTCGGACTGCGGAAGATCTGTCGTTCATTTTGCACCGTGAAGCGATTGAGCAGCGGCGCTTGTCGCGGGCTGCACTGGAAACATTAGCTATTATTGCCTTTCACCAACCTGTGACCCGCGCAGAGATTGAAGATATTCGCGGCGTTTCTACATCTAAGGGCACGCTTGATGTGCTGCTGGAAACGGGCTGGGTGCGCATGCGTGGTCGACGCAGAACACCAGGGCGTCCTGTAACTTATGGAACGAGCTTTGATTTTCTTGATCACTTTGGTCTTGAGAACATCAAGGATTTGCCGGGACTGGAAGAGCTGAAAGGGGCAGGGCTGCTTGATAGTGCGATACCCGCCAGCTTCCATGTGCCTGCACCGGATGACAGTATTGATCTGACAGAAGATGAAGATCCTCTGGAAGAAAGTGAAATGTTTGCAACTGGCGCACTTGAAGAAGACGCCGGAGAAAAATAAACACATGCAAGGGGCGCGAATTTGTGTTCGGCCGCCTTGCAAGTTTTATGAGGGACGAATGGAGCCAGGGAAGGTTGCGGCATCAGAACGGCTGGTGTTTGACAATATCTACCATCATTATGGGGACTTACCTGCGGTTCGCGGTGTTTCGCTTTCTTTGAAAAGCGGAGAAGTGCTGTGTTTGCTAGGGCATTCTGGTTGCGGAAAGACAACGGTGCTGCGTATTGCCGCTGGTGTCGTGCGTCAACAGCAGGGAAGCGTCCGGATCAATGGTTCTGTAGTTGCTGATGAGCGGACTTTTCTGCCGCCAGAAAAGCGCGGTGTGGGGCTTATGTTCCAGGACTATGCGCTGTTTCCGCATCTAACGATTCTTGAGAACGTGAAGTTTGGCCTTTCTGACCTTTCTTCTGAAGTGGCCGAGCGCCGTGCGCGTGATGCGCTGCACATGGTTGGTCTCGGTCAGTATCTGGATGATTATCCGCATGGACTGTCTGGAGGTGAGCAGCAACGTGCTGCGCTGGCGCGTGCAATGGCGCCGCGGCCTCATACACTTTTGATGGATGAGCCATTTTCAGGACTGGACAGTCGCTTGCGTGATGATGTGCGCACGCAGACGCTGGATATGATTAAAATGCAAGGTGCGACAGCGGTTGTGGTGACCCATGATCCTGAAGAAGCCTTGCGTGTGGGTGATCGAATTGCGCTGATGCGTAACGGGGAGGTGGTGCAATTGGCGACGCCAGAGGATATCTACTTCCGCCCGAATAGTTTGTTTGCCGCTAAATTCTTTTCCGATCTCAATGAGATACCCGGAAAAGTTGTTGGTGGCCGTGTGGTCACGCCTATCGGGAATTTTTCCTCTAATGGCCTTGAAGAAGGGGCTCATGCGACCTTATGTGTAAGACCACATCACTTAAAGGTATGCCATGGTGAGGGACAGTTCAAAGGCAGAGTAATTTCTCGCGCAATGGCAGGTGAGACAGATCTTCTGGACGTACAAGTTGATGGAATTGAGCGTCTTCTACGTATTCGTACGAGGGATGTATTACAATTCTACCCAGAAAATGTCATAGACTTGTGTATAAATGCAGAGAATGTTTTGGTTTTTGGGCGAGAGACGTCAGTAAATCATAGTGGGTAATTCTTCTGGATACTACCTATTAGTATCTGGGGGATGTAGTGTCTCTCAAAACACAGTTCAGGGTTCTTAAGGAGTTTGGTTGATGGGCTCAATTGGTATTTGGCAAATTGTCATCATCGCGGTTGTCGTAGTTCTGCTGTTTGGTCGCGGAAAGATTTCCGAGCTGATGGGCGATGTTGCAAAGGGCATCAACAGCTTCAAAAAGGGGCTGAATGATGATGCTGCGGAAGCAAAAGAAAAAGAAGAAGATCCTAAAGTGATCGACCATGCGCCGGGTGACACCGTGAATGCGCAGGAAAAAACTGAAGACACCGCGAAAAAGGACTAAGTCTCCTTTAAGGTAGTCTGTGTAATTTACCTAGGGAAAGTCGGCGTTTTCTGGCTTAGAGTTTGTGATCTACGCCTTTCCCTAGTGAATGTGCCGTTTGCGGCACGACATGTCTATGATGAGAGCCTGGCAACGGGCTGTCATTGAGACACTAACGAAACGGCTTCTTTATGTTCGATATCGCATGGACAGAGCTGCTGCTTGTTGCTGTGGTTGCCATTTTGGTGGTTGGCCCCAAAGAACTGCCGGGCATGTTGCGCACAATCGGGCGCACAATCGGCAGCGTGCGGCGTATGGCTGGCGAGTTTCAGTCTAGTTTGAATGACGCTGTCAAAGAAGCGGAGAAGCAGACCGGCATTGATGAAATGCGGAAGCAGGCTGATGCAGCACAGAACTTCAATCCACTTGATGACTTAAAAAAGACATTGGCGGACGAGAAGAAGAAGCTTCAGGACAGCATGAAAACTGCGGAAAGCGACGTGAAAAGCTCGCTGAACGGTGAGGGCTCTACGGAGAGCAAGCCGGACAGTGCGCCAGAAGCTGCGCCTGTGAAAGCAGAGGTTCCGACGCAGAAAGTTGTTTCTTCAGCTGAGCTGGCTTCCACGCAAAAAGCAAAAGAAAGTGCCGCAAGCACTCCTTCCAGCAAAGACGAAAGCTAGGGCGGCTATTTTATGAGTGATAACGAAATTGAAGATTCGCGTGCGCCGCTGATTGAGCACCTGATCGAATTGCGTTCCCGCCTGATGAAGTCGGTGATTGCGATCGCCATTGCCTTTGCGGTTTGCTTTTACTTTTCAAATGACATCTTCAACTTCCTGATCGAACCGTTTTCGGCAGCGGCCGGGGAAAGTATTGAAGTCAAGCTGATCTACACCGCACCGCACGAATGGTTCTTCACGCAGATGAAGCTGGCTTTGTTTGGAGCGCTGTTTATTGCCTTCCCGGTTCTTGCCAGTCAGATTTACATGTTTATGGCGCCCGGGCTTTATAAGCATGAGCGTAGTGCGTTTATTCCGTATCTGATCGCGACACCTGTTTTGTTCGTGATTGGTGGATCGCTGGTGTATTACCTCGTGCTGCCAATGGCGATGGGCTTCTTCCTGGCCATGCAGCAGATGGGTATGGACGGGCAAGCGTCCATTGAGATGCTTCCGCGTGTGAGTGAGTACCTGAGCTTTGTGATGGTTCTGATCTTCGCGTTCGGTCTGGTTTTTCAGCTTCCGGTTGTTTTGACGCTTATGGGACGCGCGGGTCTTGTGACCTCTGAGTCTTTGAAGGGTAAGCGAAAATATGCCGTTGTTGCTGCGTTTGCAGCTGCGGCAATTTTAACACCTCCTGATCCGATTTCGCAGATCGGTCTTGCACTTCCTACTCTGCTTCTCTACGAAGTCTCCATCTATTGTGTAAGGCTCGTCGAGAAGAAACGTAAAGAGAAGGAAGCGGAAGAAGAGGCCTAGTCTCACTTCCATCCTGATTTACGAGTTTCCCGGCGGGTTATTTGAAGGCAAACCTGCCGGGGTTACTAAGTTATGCTTGATATCAAGTGGATTCGTGAAAATCAGGAGAGCTTTGATACAGCTCTCGCTAAACGCGGCCAAGAGCCACGCGCTGCGCTGCTCGTTGAACTGGACGATGCGCGCCGTTCCCACACCACCAAGCTTCAGGAGGCGCAGCAGCGCCGTAACTCCGCATCCAAAGAAATCGGCATGGCCATGGGCCAGGGCGACAAGGAAAAAGCAGAGGCCCTGAAGGCTGAAGTTGCCGAAATCAAAAGCTTTATTCAGAACGGCGAAGAGGAACAGCGCAAGCTGAACGCAGCGCTCGAGGATGCTCTGGCTGTTATCCCCAATATTCCGCATGAGGATGTTCCGCTTGGTGCGGATGAGGCTGACAACGTTTTGCTGCACACGCATGGCGAAAAGCCGCGTAACAACTTTGAGCAGAAAGAACATTACGAACTGGGTGAACAACTTGGCGGCATGGACTTTGAAACCGCTGCTAAAATGTCTGGCTCCCGTTTTGTGTTGCTGAAAGGTCAGATTGCGCGACTGGAGCGTGCGATCGGTCAGTTCATGATTGACCTGCACACGCAGGAAAACGGCTACACCGAAGTTTCTCCACCACTGTTGGTGCGTGATAACGCGCTGCACGGCACGGGGCAGCTGCCAAAGTTTGCTGAAGATCTGTTCCGTACGACAAATGATCATTGGCTTATTCCAACAGCAGAAGTTCCGCTGACGAATGTGGTTGCTGGCGAGACGCTTGCTGAGGCAGACCTGCCACTGCGTATGACTGCTCTGACCTATTGTTTCCGCTCTGAAGCTGGATCTGCTGGTCGTGATACGGCTGGTATGCTGCGTCAGCATCAGTTCCAGAAGTGTGAGCTTGTTTCTATTACGGATGAGAACAGCTCTCTGGAAGAGCTGGAGCGGATGCGTGAGTCTGCTGAAAAGGTTCTGAAGCTGCTTGGCTTGCACTACCGCGTTGTCACACTGTGTGTTGGTGATATGGGCTTTGGTGCTCGTAAAACCTACGATATTGAAGTTTGGCTGCCAGGTCAGGATGCTTATCGCGAGATCTCTTCCTGTTCTGTTTGTGGTGACTTCCAGGGCCGCCGCATGAATGCACGCTACCGCGTGGAAGGCGAGAAGGCTCTGAAGTTCGTTCATACTTTGAACGGCTCTGGCCTTGCTGTTGGGCGCTGCCTGATTGCGGTGATGGAAAACTATCAGAATGCAGACGGAACAATTACGGTTCCTGAGATTCTTCGCCCGTACATGAATGGCCTTGAAGTCATTGGCGCTTAACAATTGATGTAAGCGTATTTTCAGCAGAAGGGCGGTAGCGTTCTTCTGCTGCACTGCGCGACTTATATGAGGAATTGCTGCGATATGCGTATCTTACTAACCAACGATGACGGGATCCACGCTGAGGGTCTTGAGGTTTTGGAGCGCATTGCGCGGCAGATTTCAGATGATGTTTGGGTTGTTGCGCCAGAAACCGACCAGAGCGGCGTGGCGCACTCCCTGTCTTTGAATGATCCTTTACGCGTTCGTGAAATTGACAGCCGTCACTTCGCTGTTCGCGGTACACCAACGGATTGTGTGATCATGGCGGTTCGTTCCATCATGGATACACCGCCTGATCTGGTTCTTTCCGGTATCAACCGGGGTGCGAACATTGCAGATGATGTGACTTATTCCGGCACCATTGCTGCGGCTATGGAAGGCACTTTGATGGGCGTTCGTTCCATCGCGCTTTCTCAGGCTTATGCATTTGGTTCTGAGTTTGGCCCAAGCTACGACACCGCTGAAGCGCATGCTGTTGGTGTGATCCGCAGCTTGCTGGAGTTCAATTTGCCATCTGACACGCTGCTGAACGTGAACTTCCCTAAAGACGCGCCTGACATGGTTAAAGGTGTTAAGGTTGTGCGTCAGGGCAAGCGCGATGCGGGTTCGCTCTACATTGAAAGCCGCAAGGATGGCCGTGGTAATCCATATCACTGGCTTGCTTTCCAAAATCGTGTACCAAGTGCGCGTGAAGGGACTGACATCAATGCTTTGAAAGAGGGCTATATTTCAGTCACGCCTTTGCATCTGAACCTGACAGCTGATGAGTTAATGGGGCAGTTGGAAAAGACGCTTGAAAAGTCCTGATATGATGAGAACCTGATAAGGTCCTTCGGGTTCACGTCAGGTTCTTAGGTTATATGTGCGTATTCTTCAAAGGGCAGAGGTGGCCTTTGAAAGCGCGCTCTTTTGAGCTTGCTGGTCCGCCAGCAGGCTTTGCATTGCAGATAGACGGAGTGTTTAAAATGGAAGGCAGTCTGTTTGCTGATGAAGATGGTCGCTTTGATGAGAACCTTGCCAGGCAAGCGGCATGGGTGATGAAGCTGCGATCTGAGGGTGTGCGGAATATTGTGGTTCTGGGCGCACTTGAAGCTATTCCTCGTAAAATATTTTTGTCAGCCAGCCAGCAATTTCTGGCCTTCGAAGATCGTGCATTTCCAATTGATTGCGGGCAGATGAGTACACAGCCATCCTTGATTGGGAAGGTTGCTGATTTTCTGCAAATGAAGCCGGATCATTCCCTGCTGGAGATTGGCAGTGGATCCGGGTATCAGTGCGCGGTTCTTTCTAAAATCTGTGATCGCATCGTCTCGCTGGAGCGCTACCGGACACTGGCTGATCTGGCGCGTGAGCGACTTCGGTCCTGCAAGATCAACAATGTCGATGTGATTCATGCAGATGGTCTTGTAGCGCCTGTTGATGAAGAGGACGATGGCGGCCCGTTTGACCGCATTATTTTAAATGGTGCGCTGGACCGTGTGCCGGGCTTCTTGTTCGACCGCCTTGCGCCCGGGGGGCGTTTGTTGGCGCCAATCAAGCATGAAAGCGGTATTTGCCGCCTGATTCAGTATGACAAAGGTGGCCGCGGTCTTGATGAGACCGACCTTGGTGGTTTCCGCTATCTTTCTCTCACACCGGGAATAGCTGCGAAACTGTAGGGGAATGAGGCTTTAATTAAGTCTTTATCAACTCTGTTGTCAGTAAACTTACGCCAGTTAGCCTTTTATTTGTATTGGGTAGGGCGGATATGCAGTTTCATTCCCGTGAGAAAGCCAGATTGCGGCGCGGTGTAGCCTTGTTTTTGCTGTCAGCAGGTCTTGCTGGTTGTAGTGGCAATGTGGACCGGTTTGGCAAGTCTGAATATGTTGATGAACCAACGTCTCCGGCTCGAACTGCCGTTGTGGTGACACCCGGACTTCCATCAACAAGCACAAAATCTGTTGTTCAGCGCGGCGTCTTGTTGCCTGCGCCAACAGCAAGCAATGCTCCTATTGTGACCGGATCTGCGCAATCGCGCGGGTATCCGCAGCAGACATGGCAGCCGACATTTTCTAAACAACCTGCTCCGGTGAGCCAGCGCACGCGCGCGAGCGCCCGGGTTCCTGCAGCACTTGCCAAAGCGCCGAATGATGGCACGCTTGGGTGGACAGCTGTTGGTGGCCGCGTTGTCACGCTGAAAGCCAACGAGAATGTTGATAGTCTTGCCTGGCAATACCGTGTGCCGGCGAACGAAATTCTTCATGCCAATCGCGTGACTGTGAGTTCTGCGCTGCAGCCCGGTGATTCCGTTGTTATTCCGGTGAAAATGGTTCGTAAGCCGAACCGTTTGCCGAAAGCCAGCGCTCGTGTGTTGCCGTCCAATAATCAGCAGCCTCAGATGACGGCCTCCATTCCTTCGCAGTATGTTGCGCCTTTGAATGCCAATGGCTCTGCTTCCAGGCAGTCTCGTGATGTGTTTGCCACCAAGATTGCGGCTGCGTTGCTTCCTCCGGGTAATGTGGGAGAGCGATCGCGTCCTGTTTACAGTGATGCGCCTCCAGCCGCTTATCCGGTGCAAAGGCGAGCACCAGCAGCAGCTGTGCCTGCGTCTTCGCTTCAGCCAATTCAGCAGCCTGCACCTTCTCAGGTCTATCGTGCGCAGCAACAGCCAACGACCTATCGCAGTCAGTCTTTGACACCGATTGTTGCTCCGCAGTCTGCGACTGCTCAGCCATCTTATGGTGTGCCTGTTACGGGGCAGGCGGCGCGCAGCGTTGCTCCTCTGCGCGTTTCAGCTGTGCCAAAGAGCAAGCCTAGGGCTTCTGTTGCACAGCGTCCGGCATCGGTTGTCAGTGTTAAAGCGACACAAGCTGTGCCGAAGCCGAAGAGAATCGCTTTGGCAGGGTTGAGCCCGCAACGCGTGACCGCTCCGGTTGCGACACAGCGCACGCTTGCCAATTCTCTTGCGCCGACCCCAGTTCACACCGCAAGTGTTCAGAAGCCGCAAAAACCGATTGTTCCGGTTATCTCTGAAGCTGAGACGGATGTTGTCCGTTTGCAGCCGACAGAAGTTTCCAAGCCAGCGCCTGTGCAGCCAGTTGCGACCGCGAAGGCTCCAAAGGTTGCTGTGGCAGATGAAGCGACGTTCCGCTGGCCGGTACGTGGGCGGATTATCTCTGACTTTGGCGTGAAGCCGGGTGGGTCTAAAAACGACGGCATTAATCTGGCAGTTCCATCAGGAACAGACATTAAAGCTGCAGAAGACGGAACCATCGTTTACGCTGGTAACGAGCTGAAAGGCTTTGGAAATCTGGTGCTGATCCGCCATGATAATGGCTGGGTTTCAGCTTATGCGCACAACAAAGAGCTGAAGGTGCGCCGTGGTGACGCCGTACGCCGTGGTCAGACAATTGCCATGGCTGGCGCGACCGGGTCTGTGACACAGCCTCAGCTGCATTTTGAGCTGCGTAAGGATAACAAGCCGGTAGATCCTATGAACCATCTACCGCGTTCCTAATAAAAAGGGGGAGGGTTCTTCTTGGAACTCTTTTCATAGGTAGAGCACGCCGCGTTGGTGACCTTCACGCGGCGTGCTTTTTTATGAGCGCTTTTGCTTGTCAGGACAGCGTTTGGCTGAGGCGGCCTGCCAGATCCTGAATAAATTGCCATGCGACACGACCAGAGCGAGCGCCGCGTGTGGTGGACCATTCCAGAGCCTGCGCGCGGAGCTGCTCCTGCTCGACCTTTAAGCCAAAATGCTCTGTGTAGCCGTAGATCATATCCAGATACTCATCCTGAGAGCATTTGTGGAAGCCGATCCAAAGGCCGAATCGATCAGAAAGTGAAACCTTCTCTTCCACCGCTTCGCTTGCATGGATCGCGGTTGACCGCTCGTTCTCCATCATATCGCGTGGCAGAAGGTGTCTGCGGTTGGATGTGGCGTAAAACAGGACATTTGCTGGTCGACCTTCAATGCCGCCGTCCAGAGCTGCTTTCAGGCTCTTGTAGCTGGTGTCGTCGCCATCAAAGGAGAGGTCGTCGCAAAAGATGATGAAGTTGTAAGGCTTGCCGCGCAGCTCGTTCATCAGCGCGGGGAGGGCTTCGATGTCCTCGCGGTGAATCTCAATGAGAACAAGTTTGCGGACGCCTTCGGAGTTTGCGTGTGCTGCGTTGATCGCAGCATGAGCAGATTTCACCAAAGACGACTTGCCCATGCCTCTGGCACCCCACAACAGCACGTTATTGGCCGGAAAACCTTCTGCGAACCTATTTGTATTCTCCATCAGCATTTTCTTGGAGTGATCGACGCCTTTGAGCAGGTTAATATCAACCCGATTGACTTTGGGTACAGGTGCAAGCTCAAACGGGGAAGGGTGGAATACAAAGGCATCGGCTTCGTCGAAATTGACAGTAACCGGAGGCTTGGGAAGGGAGCTGGCCAACAGGGCGACAATCTCGTCCAGCTTGGATGTAAGAAGGGCGACTTCAGAGGTATTTTCTTTAGTGGTCATGTGTATCTACGTGATTAACTCAGGTGCGCTGGCATAGGCTTTACGCAAAATGCACTAGGTGAAAAATTGTCTCAGCGGCGGTTCTGCTATTTGATCTGCGGCCAAGTATCCCTATTTACAGCTGTATCATGTCCAATACTCTTGGGGAAAGTCCCAGTTAGCATGTCAATGCCTTGAAAAGGTTGGAGTGGACTGTATAGTCCAGCGCAAAATCCTTGTTCTTTCGGGCCAAGGTCAATTTTGGAGGGGTTCACCTCGCCAATTGTTTAATGAACGCCATCAGGTTCCTCGGGAATTTGTGGTAAGGAGAAACTAATGTTTATTACCCCTGCCTATGCACAGGCCGCAGGCGGCGTGCCAGACGTTGTAATGTCTATTGTGCCGTTCGTCCTGATCTTTGTGATCATGTGGTTCCTGATCATTCGCCCTCAGCGCCAGAAAATGAAGTCTCATCAGGAAATGGTGAGCAATCTGCGTCGCGGCGACACCGTTGTGACTTCTGGTGGTCTGATTGGTAAAGTTGCTAAGATCGTTGATGATGCTGAACTGCAGGTGGACATTGCTGAAGGTACGCGTGTGCGTATTGCTCGTGCCATGATCCAGGAAGTTCGCTCCAAAGGTGAACCTGTTAAGGACGGCGAATAATCGCGCCTTGATACCTGTAGTTTCAGACCGCTTTCCTGTTTCGGCAATTGCCGCAGTGAGAGCGGTCTGCCTATTCTAGGACCGGGCATATACTCATGCTTCATTTCGCGCGTTGGAAAATCGCCCTGATTATCGTCGTGGTGCTGGGCGGTATCTTTACAACATTGCCGAACTTCTTCCCGGCAAGTACCGTTCAATCCTGGCCGGATTTTATGCCTAAGCGCCAGATTGTTCTCGGTCTTGACCTGCAGGGCGGTGCTTATCTGCTCTATGAGGTTGATAAGGAAGATTACAAAGAAAAACAGTTCCGTCAGCTGGTTGGAAATATCCGCCGGGCCCTGCGCGAGAACCCACGTATCGGCTACACCGGTCTGGGTATTCAGGGAGACGGTGTTCAGGTTCGCATTCGTGATAATGCACGCTTTGACGAAGCCGAACAACGCCTTGCAGAACTGGTAAACCCGCTAAACTCCGGCGTTTTCGGTGGTGCAGCGGTTAACGAATTTGTTCTTGAACCTCAAGGTGACGGCCTGTTCCGCATGGCTTTCTCTGAGGAAGGTCTGGACATGCGCCTCGCTTCTGTTGTGAGGCAGTCCATTGAGGTTATCCGTCGCCGTGTTGATGAACTCGGCACGACTGAGCCTTCCATTCAGCGTCAGGGCACTGACCGTATCCTTGTTGAAGCGCCGGGTGAATCCAACCCTCAGCGCCTGAAGGATATTATTGGTGCAACTGCGCAGCTAACGTTCCATCTTGTTAGTCAGGAAATGAGCGCGTCACAGGCACTTCAAGGCCGTCCGCCAGCAGGCACGATGGTTGTTGAGGGTTCTGATGGGCAACCATACCTGTTGGATGAAAACCCGTTGCTGACGGGTGAAGAGCTGCAGGATGCTTCTGTTGCGTTTGACCAGCAGACAAACGAGCCTGTTGTGAACTTCCGCTTCAACACTGCCGGTGCCCGCGTCTTTGCGGATGTGACCCGCGCAAATGTTGGTCGTCCGTTTGCGATTGTGCTGGATGACGAAGTGATCACCGCTCCGGTTATCCGTCAGCCGATCACAGGCGGTTCCGGTCAGATCTCCGGCAGCTTCACTGTTGATGGTGCGAATGATCTTGCTGTTCTGCTGCGTGCTGGTGCGCTTCCTGCGCGTCTGGATGTAGTTGAAGAGCGTTCAGTTGGTCCGGGCCTTGGTCAGGATTCCATTGATAGCGGTAAGGTTGCTTCCATCGTTGCAGCGGCAGCGGTGGTGATCTTCATGCTGCTGGCTTATGGCCAGTTCGGGATCATTGCGAACCTTGCGCTCGCTTCCAACGTGTTCCTGATCTTTGGTGTGCTCACCACACTTCAGGCAACGCTGACCCTGCCGGGTATTGCGGGTGTCGTTTTGACAATTGGTATGGCGGTTGATGCCAACGTGCTGATTTATGAGCGCATTCGTGAAGAGGCACGCGCTGGTCGTTCCGCTATTGGTTCGATTGATGCGGGCTTTAAGCGTGCGCTTGGCACCATTTTGGATGCAAACATCACAACGCTGATTGTGGCTGTGATCCTGTTCTTCATCGGTTCCGGTCCTGTTAAAGGGTTCGCCGTAACGCTGATGATCGGTATCTTCACCACAGTGTTCTCTGCGTTTACTATCTCTCGTTTCCTCATCTCTGTATGGGTGAAGCGTAAGCGTCCATCCAAACTGCCAATCTAACTCGGAGCATGACCCTATGAAACTTCTTAGACTTGTTCCGGAGCAGACCAACTTCCGCTTTATGCATTGGCGGGTGTTGAGTTTTCCGTTTTCTGGAATTACGGCAGTTCTTTCCGTTGTGCTGTTCCTGACAATCGGCCTGAATTACGGCATCGATTTTAAGGGCGGGACGCTGATTGAGCTGCAGTCCACAAGCGGTCCTGCGAACCTTTCTGAAATTCGCCGGACCCTTGGTGGTCTTGATCTGGGTGATGTGCAGGTGCAGGAATTCGGTAGTCCTACCGAAGTTCTGATCCGCATTGAATCTCAGGGCGAAGGTGAAAGCGCGCAGCAGGATGTGGTTGAGAGTGTCCGTGGTGCCTTTACCGATGGATATGAATTCCGCAGAACTGAGGTGGTTGGACCTCGTGTCTCCGGTGAGCTTGCTTATGCAGGAACGCTGGCGGTCGGGTCTGCCTTGCTGATGATCATGTTTTACATCTGGTTCCGCTTTGAATGGCAGTTCGCAGTTGGCGCGATCATCACCACCTTCAATGATATCCTGCTGACGGTTGGATTGTTTGCGGTGTTGCAGCTGGACTTTACGCTGTCCAGTATTGCGGCGGTGCTGACGATTATCGGTTACTCACTCAACGATACGGTGGTTGTTTATGACCGTATTCGTGAGAACCTGCGTCGTTACAAGCGTCTTTCTCTGGAAGAGCTGCTTGATAAGTCCATCAACGAGACCCTGTCCCGTACAACAATGACATCCGTGACCACTTTGCTCGCGCTGTTTGCATTGTACTTCCTGGGCGGTGAAGTGATCCAGTCCTTCGTGCTGGCGATGATCTTCGGTATCGTGATCGGGACTTACTCTTCTATCTTCCTTGCCTCTCCGCTGTTGATGCTCATGAAGCTTCGTACCAGCGTGTTTGACAAGAAAGACGATGAAACATCTCCGGCAAAATCTGCTTAACCAGCGGAAACAGCTAATGTTTTAGATGGGGCTGACCACAGTTGTGGTCAGCCCCATTTTCTATTGGACATTCTTTCGCGTGTAATTAAACAGAGGCTATCAATTTGCGCGTATACTGGGCGAAAATAGCCATTGGAGGACACTATGGGAAAACGTGGAGAGCCTTTGGAAGTGCGGGATGCGCATTATCCAAGTATGGTTCAAATCGACGCCTACGGAAATGGCGGCTTTCGATTTGCCGATATGTCTCATCGTGGATCGCTGATGTGTGTGCCATCTGGTGTTTATGGTTGGGCGCCAACCAGCTTTGATGAAGTTACGGATGAGGCACTGGCGCAAATCCTTGCAGAGTCTGACGATATTGAAGTGCTGTTGATTGGTGCTGGTGACGAGCTGAAGCCATTTCCGGAGTCTCGTAAGGGGCCGTTTCGTGAGAAGGGCATCATGGTCGATAGCATGTCCACTGGTGCTGCTGTGCGCACATACAATGTGCTTCTTGGTGAAGACCGCGCTGTGGCAGCCGTGTTTATTGCAGTTGAAGACGTTTAAAAAGAAGCGTGGAACCCAGCTATGAGCCAGGCCTATGACCACTGTAATGATTTCGTAAAACGCTTCTCCTACGAGCGTTACCTGAGCACATTGTATGCTCCGATTATTGCGCGTCCGAGTTTGATTGCCCTTTACGCCTTTGCCTGTGAGATTGCGCGTATCCGGGAGCTGGTCAATGAGCCGATGCCCGGAGAAATTCGCCTGCAATGGTGGCATGATGCGCTGAGTGGAACTGACCATGGCGATGTGATGCACAACCCGGTTGCGCAGGCGATCATTGAGACGATTGAGCATCATAAACTGCCAAGAGAGCCGTTCCTCAACCTGATTTCTGCGCGCCGGTTTGATCTTTATTCCGATCCAATGCCAACCATCAATGATCTGGAGGGGTATTGCGGGGAGACCAGTTCTACAGTGGTTTTGCTGGCCTCTATGATATTGAGCGGAAAACCTGCTGATCGCCAGCTTTCTGATGCCAGCGGGCATGGTGGTGTGGCGTATGCGCTCTCTGGCTTGATGCAGACGCTTGCGTGGCAGGCCTCGCGGCACCAACAGTTCCTTCCCAAAGATGTGATGGAACGACACGGTGTGGATGCCAATGCCTTGCGAGGGAACCGTTCAAATGATGCTGTCTGGGCGGCTTTTGAAGAAATGGTGGAGCTAAGCAAAAAGCATCTCGATGATTGTGAGAGTGCACTGGAAGGAATTGACCCGTCTGTGCTGCCTGCGTTTTTGCCTGTGTTTCAGGTGGAGCTGTTCTTCAATGAGGCGGACAAAGATAGTTTTGAGCCGCTGCAGGTTTGCGGTGGGGCGCCGCATATGCGCCGTGTCTGGCATATGTGGCGGACATCTCGCCGCCTTACCAAACTCTCGCGGAAATAGAAAAAGGCCGGAAAATCCGGCCTTTCCTGTATCTGATGGCAGGGTGAGAGCGAGTTAAACGTTTGCTACCCATGCCGTGAAATCGTCCAGACCGCGCTTGGCCATAACCTGCTTTTTAAGGCGGGTTTTTTCTTTACCGCGCAGGCGCTTGCCTTCCGGATGCTTTGGCATTTCCTCCAGAGGTGGCAGCAGGCCGAAGTTGATGTTCATTGGCTGGAATGAACGCGGGCCAGAGCCATCTTCACGATCAATGTGACCACCTGTGATGTGGTTGACGATAGCGCCGCACGCGGTTGTTACTGGTGGAGGTGCTATGTCTGTTCCGAGCGCCTGGTGAGCCGCGAACAGACCAGTCAAACACCCAACGGCGGTGGATTCCACATACCCTTCACAGCCGGTGATCTGACCTGCAAAGCGCACGTGAGGCAGAGCTTTGAGGCGCATCTGATCATCCAGAAGACGCGGCGAGTTGAGGAAGGTGTTGCGGTGCAGGCCGCCGAGGCGGGCAAACTGCGCTTCTTCCAGGCCTGGGATCATACGGAGAATTTCTGCCTGCGCGCCGTACTTCAGTTTGGTCTGAAAACCAACCATGTTGTAAAGCGTGCCAAGGGCATTGTCCTGACGCAGCTGCACCACAGCGTAGGCCTTGATGTCTGGCTGATGGGCATTGGTCAGGCCCATTGGTTTCATCGGGCCGTGGCGCAGAGTTTCGCGGCCACGTTCTGCCATCACTTCAATTGGCAGGCAGCCATCAAAGTAAGGCGTATTTTCTTCCCATTCCTTAAAAGAGGTCTTTTCGCCGCCAATCAGTGCATCGATAAAGGCTTCGTATTGCTCTTTATCCATTGGGCAGTTGATGTAATCTTTACCTGTACCGCCCGGGCCGACTTTGTCGTAGCGAGACTGAAACCATGCCTTGTTCATATTGATGGATTCAGTGTGAATGATCGGTGCAATCGCATCAAAAAAGGCGAGGGAGTCTTCGCCGGTTGCTTGCAGGATCTGCTCAGAAAGAGCTGGAGATGTGAGCGGGCCGGTTGCAAGAATGACCTGACCGCTTTCTGCGGATGGGATCTCAGTCACTTCTTCGCGGAGGATCTCTACGTTCTTGTGGCCTTCCAGCGCAGCCTGCACAGCTTGGGAAAACCCATCGCGATCCACGGCCAGTGCGCCGCCAGCAGGCACTTTGTTGGCATCTGCGCATCTCATGATCAGGGAGCCAGCGGCACGCAGCTCAGCATGAAGCAGGCCAACAGCGTTGTTTTCAGCGTCGTCAGAACGGAATGAGTTGGAGCACACCAGTTCTGCAAGGCCATCTGTTTTGTGTGCATCGGTCTCACGTGTTGGGCGCATTTCGTGCAGAACGGCCTTCAGGCCTTTTTCTGCGATCTGCCATGCTGCTTCGGAGCCTGCCAGGCCGCCGCCAACCACGTGTATGGTCTGCTTCGTCATTTCCTATCCAATCGACTGGGCTTCTGTTGCGCCAAAGCGTCTGATGAAGCCTAAGTGTTTATCGCTTGCGAATTGCTTAGCCTCTGAACTTGCTCAGTTCAATCATTTAGGCCATCAATCTTCCATGGTTGTGCAAAGTGATTCACAAAAACACATGTATTTTTCAAATAAGAAACTGAAGAAAATTTCTCAGGCCTTCGTGATTGTGGTTGGCGCAATTGGGCTAACTGCGTGCATGAGCCAAATTAATAGAAAGCCAAGCACCTGGTATACTCAGATGGGTGGCATCGAAAACAAAGGTGATACGCTTTACATCTGCCATGGTTTCGGCTGCGAATATCGCACGGCTGTGACGTTTAGCCAGAAAGACAAACAACGATTACGCACGATTTTGAAGCGGGGGCATCGAAGCCCTGAAGCTGAGCGTGCCGCAATTTCCAAAGCGGTGCAGTGGCAAGAAAAGCGTGTTGGACCTGTGGTTGGGTCATCCAATGATATTGGTGGGCTGGATATGGGTAATGGCAATGTTAAAGGGCAGATGGACTGCATTGACGAGGCGACCAATACGACAAGCCTACTGGTTTATGCGGGTTCTCAAGGGTGGCTTAAATACCACCGTGCGGCGCGGCCTGCCTCTCGCGGTTTTTTCCTTGATGGCAAATATCCGCATGCTTCAGCTGTTGTGGTGGATACGACCACAGAGATTCCATGGGTGGTAGACAGCTGGCGCCTGAGTAATGGCAAACCACCGGATATTCTGCACATGACTAAGTGGCTGACTATGACCAGCGCTGATTTGGAAAACCCATCAGGCGGGTGAGCTGGTAATAAGAGTTACGCAGTGATGATTTGGAGAGCGTATCAGCGAGGCTGGTGCGCTTTTCTTTTGCGTGATTGCTTTGCTGAGGAAGGCGGACAGTTTTGAGGAAAATAGGCCCTTAAAACAGCTAACGCCCGTCGATGGGAGGAACGACGGGCGAAGCTAGTAAACAGAGAACTGGGAGGAAATCTCTGTTTAGAACCATCAAGCAGCTTGGGAGGAGGTGCTGCCTGAGGATTGTATGTTAGGCTGCCGAGGTTTAATTGGGAGGAGTTCCTCAGCGGCCTTGAGTTGGTTTATACAAAAGACTTTCCAATTGTGCATCACATCATTTCGCATGTCCGATATGCAAAAAATGCATGGCATTATGGTAAATGATGGCGCTACCATTCTTCAAAACGACATAAATGCTAAAATTAACGATTGTGCAGTGCGGTAATTTTGTGATTTGCGGCACAAATCTGCATACCTGAGGGGCTGGGAGTGCTGTTTTTAGGCAGTTGGTGCTGAAAACTTAATCATATGTCAATGTGTCGCCGGCTTTGGGTGGGGTTTGCAGTGGATCGGCGCCAGTTGGTATTTTGTGTTGTTTTCGCGGAAAGAGACTGTTGGGGGCGGTGATTTTTGCAAAAAAAAAGACCGGGACAGTGCCCGGCCATTTGGTTTTTATTCTGCTGCGTCCAGCTTGCTGGCGCTTCGCCTTTCAAACAATTCCTTGAGGAAGTGTCCCGTATAGCTCTCTGGTACCTCTGCCACATCTTGTGGACGGCCTGTTGCAACGATGGTTCCGCCGCCGTCACCCCCTTCAGGGCCAAGGTCAAGGATCCAATCTGCGGTTCTGATCACTTCCAGATTGTGTTCGATCACGAGAACTGTGTTGCCTTGATCGACCAGCTCATGAAGGACATCGAGCAGCTTGGCGACATCGTGGAAATGGAGACCGGTTGTTGGTTCGTCCAGAATATAGAGCGTACGGCCAGTTGAGCGTTTGGAAAGCTCTTTTGCCAGTTTCACACGTTGTGCTTCACCGCCGGACAAGGTGGTGGCTTGTTGGCCGACCTTGATGTAGCCGAGGCCCACGCGGGCGAGGGTTTCCATTTTGTCGCGGATAGATGGCACGGCAGAGAAGAAACTTGCTGCTTCTTCAACGGTCATGTCCAATACATCTGCAATGGATTTGCCTTTGAACTGAACTTCCAGTGTCTCGCGATTGTAGCGCTTGCCCTTACAAACATCACAGGTGACATATACATCAGGTAGGAAGTGCATCTCGATCTTGATAACACCGTCACCCTGACAGGCTTCGCAGCGTCCGCCTTTTACGTTGAAGGAGAAGCGGCCCGGCGCGTAGCCGCGCGTTTTCGCTTCCGGCATGCCTGCAAACCACTCCCGGATTGGAGTGAAGGCGCCTGTATAGGTTGCCGGGTTGGAGCGCGGCGTTCTGCCAATTGGGGACTGATCAATGTCGATGACTTTGTCCAGGCGCTCCAGACCTTCAATCCGGTCATGCGGGGCAGGGTTGTCGCGTGCGCCATTGAGGCGACGAGCGGTTGCCTTGTAGACGGTATCGATCAGGAATGTGGATTTACCGCCACCAGATACACCGGTTACACAAGTGAATGTGCCAAGCGGGATGGTAGCATTCACATCTTTGAGGTTGTTGCCGCGCGCGCCGAACACTTTGATCTGACGGTTCTTGTCAATCTTGCGCGGCTCATCTGGTTGCGGGATGCTCATTTTGCCGGAAAGGTACTTGCCAGTGAGGGAGGCCGGATTGGCCATCACTTCATCCGGCGTGCCTTTGGCAACTACTTGTCCACCATGGATACCTGCGCCCGGACCCACATCCACCACGTAATCCGCGGTGAGGACGGCGTCTTCGTCGTGTTCTACCACGATAACAGTGTTGCCGAGATTGCGCAGGTGTTTCAGGGTTTCCAGAAGGCGGGCATTGTCACGTTGGTGCAGGCCGATGGATGGTTCATCCAGAACATAAAGCACACCAGTCAGGCCGGAACCGATCTGGGAGGCCAAGCGAATACGTTGGCTCTCACCACCAGACAGGGTTCCGGAAGAGCGGTCCATGGAAAGGTATTCCAAGCCAACATCGTTGAGGAACTTCAGGCGCTCACGGATTTCCTTGAGGATGCGATATGCGATTTCGTTCTGTTTATCAGAGAGCTTTTCATCAATGCTGGAGAACCAGTCATGTGCGGTTTTGATGGAAAGGGCTGTGATCTCGCCTATATGGCGATCTGCTATTTTGACGCAAAGGGCTTCAGGCTTGAGGCGGTAGCCTTTACAAGCGTCGCAAGCATGGTCGGATTGGTAGCGTGAAAGTTCATCGCGCACCATCTGAGAATCTGTTTCACGCCAGCGCCGCTCGATGTTGCCAACAACGCCTTCGAATGGCTTTTCGGTTTTGTAAGAGCGGGTGCCGTCGTCATAAACAAACTGCACTTTTGTGTTGCCGGTTCCAAACAGCACTGCATTGCGAAAGTCTTCAGGAAGGTCTTTCCAGGCCTTGGTCATCGGCTGTTTATGATGCTTGGCCAAGGCTTCCAGTGTTTGGGTGTAATAGGGAGAGGTTGAGCCTGTTTTTGACCACGGCAGGATCGCGCCACCCCGAAGGGACAGGGTTTGGTCCGGTACAACGAGTTCGGCTTCAAACGCCAGCTTTGTGCCGAGACCGTCGCAGGTCGGGCATGCGCCAAACGGGTTGTTGAACGAGAACAGACGCGGTTCAATCTCTGGGATCGTGAAGCCGGAGACCGGGCAAGCGAACTTTTCAGAGAAAATGAGTTGCTTTGCTTTGCCTTTCTCATCCTGCTGATCTGCAAACTCAACGGTAGCGAGGCCTTCAGCCAGCTCCAGTGCCGTTTCCAGAGAATCTGCCAGGCGGCCAGCCATGTCTTCGCGCACAACGATACGGTCAACAACGACGTCAATATCGTGTTTGAACTTCTTATCCAGAGTGGGTGCATCGGCGATTTCATAATACTCGCCATCAACTTTTACGCGCTGGAAGCCCTTTTTCATGAGCTCAGCAAGTTCTTTTCTATACTCGCCTTTGCGGCCACGCACGATTGGGGCCAGCAGGTAAAGGCGGGTTCCTTCTTCTAATGTCAGAATGCGGTCTACCATTTGGGAGACGGTCTGACTTTCAATTGGAAGGCCCGTTGCCGGTGAGTATGGAATGCCTACGCGCGCGAACAGAAGGCGCATGTAGTCATAGATTTCTGTGACTGTGCCGACTGTGGAACGTGGGTTTTTGGAGGTTGTTTTCTGTTCAATGGAGATTGCAGGTGACAAGCCGTCGATCTGATCTACGTCCGGTTTCTGCATCATTTCAAGGAACTGGCGGGCGTAAGCGCTCAGGCTTTCAACGTAGCGGCGCTGCCCTTCAGCGTAAATCGTATCGAAGGCAAGAGAGGATTTGCCTGAGCCGGACAGGCCTGTCATGACGATCAGGCTGTCTCGTGGAAGATCCAGGTCCACATTCTTCAAGTTATGTTCGCGAGCGCCACGTACAGTGATCTGCTTCATAAGGTCTGCGCGCGCGGGAGTATTTTGTGTGTCATGTGTTGGCGACTTCGCCATGGAACTGTCCTTTATCACGGATACCGAGTTCGCATATAAAAAGCAAAACAGGTCTGGGCGCGATCCTCAAAATGCAGGAGAATGAGCGCTGGAAATCAGGTGGAACATAAACGGAACAATTTTAAGGAGCAAGCCTTTTTGAGTTTGCTCGCGTAAAATTGTCTTTTAGAAAAATTGAGAGTTGAACGTAGCAGTTTTGCAAGGCAATGTGTCGGAACAAAAATAGAACGAGCAGATAGCCTTGCTTGCGGGCGCCTGATATTCCGACTGAAAGCCTAGGAAATGTGGACAACCACTGCGGCTTTGAGAAAGTCTGTTTGAATTGTAGAGCGCGGAGCATAGGTTACTTGCCAACTTAACTCGCTTAAACTTTGGGCGAGTTCAGACTTAGGAGTAATTCAATGGCCGGTAGCGTCAATAAAGTCATTTTGGTTGGAAATTTGGGCGCAGATCCGGAAATTCGCCGTACGCAGGACGGTCGTCCGATCGTCAACTTGCGTATCGCTACTTCGGAGAGCTGGCGTGACCGTAACAGCGGCGAGCGCCGTGAGCGGACCGAATGGCACCGTGTTGTTGTGTTTAATGAAGGTCTTGCAAAGGTTGCCGAGCAATTCCTGCGCAAAGGCTCCAAGGTTTACATCGAAGGTCAGTTGCAAACTCGCAAATGGCAGGACCAGAGCGGCCAGGATAAATACTCCACCGAGATCGTTCTGCAGGGCTTCAACTCTACGCTGACTATGCTTGATGGTCGCGGCGAAGGCGGTGGTGCAGGCGGCCAGGGTGGCCAGTCCGGTGGCTTCGGCGGCAGCGGCAGCGGCGGCGGCGGATACGACCAGGGCGGTGGTTTTGGTGGTGGTGGCTCCAGCAATCAGGGCGGCGGTTTCGGCGGTGGCAGCGGAGGTGGTCAAGCACCATCTGGCGGCTTCGGCGGCGGAATGGACGACGAAATTCCGTTCTAAGCCAAGCATGCAATTCAAGATGGCCCGGAGTGAGCGCAGGTTCACTGCCGGGCTTTTTTGTGTTCCGGTGCGAGGTCTTGCTCAGAAGATGATGCGGGTAAAAATCTTATCTTTCGACTTTACTTGGGCTTAAGTGGACTGGTCGCGGCTATGGGGATTGGGGAGCTTGTTTGCAGAGATGTGTCGTCAATGCTTGCTCTCAAAATAATAGAGAAACAGCGCATGAAGATGCAATGCTAGCAAATTAAATAAATTGAAGGAGAGAATTGGTACGCCCAAGGGGAATCGAACCCCTGTTTCCGCCGTGAAAGGGCGGCGTCCTAACCGCTAGACGATGGGCGCACTCTACAGCATTTGCGCAATGTGGCGCGCTGTGAGGAGGCTTATAAGTTTTCAGTAGGATATTGTCTAGTGCTTAAAATTTTATAATTCAAACAATCCACAAATACGGATTTGGTCTATTCTTTTCTTAATTATTGTTAGATTTCAGCGCCTCAATCGAAATTGAGACGCTGAGATGTTTGTGCTGGAATTACCAGCTTCCGGTGTTGCCCATGGAGAGCCATGGCTCAGCTGGTTCAAGGCTTCCACCTTTTTGCAAAAGCTCAATGGAAATTCCATCTGGAGAAACAATGAATGCCATACGGCCGTCGCGTGGTGGTCGGTTGATTGTGATCCCAGAGGCTTGAAGCTTTTCGCAGGTCTCATAGATATTGTCGACTTCATAGGCGAGGTGGCCGAAGTTGCGACCTCCGGCGTACTCTTCCGGATCCCAGTTGTATGTTAGCTCGAGTGCTGGTGCGGAAGATGCGCTGAAGCTTTCTTTGTCTTCAGGCGCAGCCAGGAAGACAAGCGTGAAGCGGCCAGCTTCGCTTTCGTGACGGCGAACTTCTTCCAGCCCAAAGATGCTGCAATAAAACTTCAGGGATTCATCAAGATCTTTAACGCGGACCATGGTGTGTAGATAACGCATGTCGAACTCTTTCTTTTATGGGATTGGCTCTGTGAAGTGGGAACCAGCAGAGGTTGAAGTTGGCAGAAGCTAGCGCGAAAAAAGCTAGGAGGGAAGGGTGCCTAGTATTTCTGAATTCTGAATATGCAAGGTATGCTCCGCAATAGTGTGTATCTGATGACGAGCGGAGACTTTGAAAGTAACGCGGGGATTCATGGGATAAAATCTTCAGTAGTGTTAGCTATACCCCCTCCAAACTTCAGGTAAATGGTGTTGATAGGACAACACTAACCAAATCAATGGGGGATCATTTAGCTCTTTGTTAATTTTTTACCTTTTTGCCGTCGGGCGTAATGATATTCTTTTTGTGGAATCAAGTGGTGTTCGGTTTTGATCGAGCGTTACATTTCAGATGCGGCAAATTTCGGGGCATTCATCATGGTGGTAAAAACGGCGCCTCAGTTAGGCTCTGTCGAGGACCTGGTTGACGATACAGCCTTAGATGTTCTTCAAGTGGCAGGAACAATCAAGTGGTTTGATATTGGCAAAGGCTATGGTTTTGTAGAGCCGGAAGACGATCTGCCTGACGTCTTGTTGCATGTTACATGCTTGCGCAGGGACGGCTATCAGACGGCGTATGAAGGCGCGCGTGTTGTTTGCGAGGTGCTTAATCGTCCGCGCGGATTGCAGGCGATGCGCATTCTTTCCATGGATGAGAGTTATGCGGTTCATCCTTCTCAGCTGCCACCTTCTCGGACGCACGTGCAGGTGACACCAGAGGGTAGTTTTATCGACGCGGAAGTAAAGTGGTTTAACCGGGTCAAGGGCTTTGGCTTCCTGACGCGTGGCGAAGGCACGGAAGATATTTTCATTCATATGGAAACATTGCGTCGTTTCGGCATTACGGAGTTGCGGCCTGGCCAAAAGGTGCAGGTGCGCTTTGGTGACGGGCCGAAAGGCAAGATGGCTGCGGAAGTTCGGCCTGTTGGGAGTGGTACTCACATTCCGGCATCCCACTGACGAGAGTCTGACGATTTTCTGATCACATTCCTGAGATTTGCTGATTTTAAGCCCTTGGCGACTTGCCAAGGGTTTTTCTTTGGCTCAATGCTAAAGAAAACGAGGTTTAAGGCTATATGACGGTTCTTCGAATTGCATTCATTTTTGTTGTGCTGGGTATGACATCAGCGGTTGCTGCAGGTATGAGAACTGAAATGTTTGAAGTGCGTAGTGCCAATGGAACGCATGAGTTTCAGGTTGAAGTCGCTGAAACGCCTGATGACAGGGCTCAAGGCTTGATGGGCCGAACGGATCTGACGGCTGATCAAGGGATGCTGTTCATTTTCCCGCAGTCGGGTCTTCAATATTTCTGGATGAAAAATACGCCGACTTCGCTTGATATCATCTTCATCGGAGCTGATTATAAAGTGAAAAGTATTGCTGCAAACACAGTGCCATACTCGGAAGAGATTGTTCCTTCCGGTTTGCCTGCTCAATATGTTTTAGAGGTGGTGGCTGGGCGCGCGGCTGAATTGGGCATACAGCCCGGAGATCGCGTTATTCGTATCCCATAGTTGAAGTGTCGAATGGTTCGCAGGAAAGTGTGCCGACTGAGGAGTTTAGCCGGCACAATGACGTTTAAAGGCTGTTTTTGAATTGGAGCTTTTTCTCCCAATCCAGCGCGTGCTTTACGATTGTTGGCAAGTCATCAAAGCGAGGCTTCCATTCCAGATTGCTCATGATTCTGGAGTTGTCTGCGACAACTTTTGGAGAGTCGCCAGCACGGCGCGGTTCTTTTTTCACCTCAAAATCAACATCTGATACGGCTTTTACAGCGTCGATGACCTGAAGGACTGAGTAGCCGTCACCGTAGCCTGCATTCATGATGGTGCTATCCCCTCCATCGCGCAGGCGTTTTAGGGCAAGGTAATGCGCGCTGGCGAGGTCGGAAACGTGGATGTAATCGCGCACTCCAGTCCCATCTGGTGTGTCGAAATCATCGCCAAAAATGCCGAGATGGGTACGCTTACCGAGGGCAGCTTCGCAGGCCACTTTGATCAGATGTGTCGCATTCTTGGTGGACTGGCCAGTGCGACCTTCCGGATCAGCGCCTGCCACATTAAAATAGCGTAGAGCCGTGTATTTGAACTCGTGGGCGGCGGCCGTGTCGCGCAGCATAAGTTCTGTCATCAACTTTGAGGTACCGTAAGGGCTTAAGGGGGTTAGGGGGGTGTCTTCAGAAACTGGAATAACTTCTGGATCACCATAAACTGCTGCGGTTGATGAGAAGATGAAATGCTTGATGCCATTCTTCACACAGGCTTCAATTAATGTGCGTGAAGCTGCTGTGTTATTCTCATAATATTTCAGTGGGTTAGAGACGGATTCTGGGACGATAATTGAGCCCGCGAAGTGAATGACCGCAGAGATGTCGTGGTTGCGGAAGATTGTCTGGAGCAGATCAAGGTCTGTGATTTCGCCTTCGTAAAGCTTGGTGCTCTGCGGGATGGCCCAATCGAAGCCCGTGGACAGATTGTCTATGACGACAAAATCCTCTCCTGCGTCGTGAAGACACCACGTCATGTGGCTTCCAATATATCCGCAGCCGCCTGTTACAAGTATGGTCATTGTCTGCTCCAAAATTCTTAGTATGTAAGCTTCTTAAGGGTCTAATTTGTAAGTCACTAGGCGGATAAACTACTCGCCCTCAAGAATCCGATGATCGCGTGCAGCCTGAACTTCAAGGAATACGCGTCCGATCAATGGTTGTGCCCGTTTGATCGTGTCTTCCAGTGAGAAGATGACTTCTTCAACTGCGCCTGCTGTCAGAGCGTCTTCGAAATCCAGCGAGGCTGCGAGAAGGACGTCATTTGGGCCCAAGTGCAGGGTGCGGATTTCATTCACGCCTTTGACGGCTGCTGGTGCCTGTAGAATTTCTCGTACGGAGGCAACAAGTTCGTCAGAAGCGCTTTCGCCGATGAGGAGGCCTTTGGTTTCCAATGCCAGTACAAATGCTGTGCCTGCGAGGATGAGGCCAATTACGACAGAGGCTGCTCCGTCCAGCCATGCAATGCCCAAAGCTTGAGCGCCGTAGATACCGACAAGGGCTACAAGCAGGCCAAGCATTGCGGCTGTATCTTCGAAAAGCACTGTGAAAACTGTTGGGTCTTTGCTGTCGCGCACAGCGGCAAGGAAAGGGCGTTTGCCTTTGGTTTTTTTGAACTCTTTGTAGGCGACCATCCAGGCCCAGCCTTCAAAAATGATTGCGAGTCCAAGGACGATGTAAGCGATCAGGGCAGATTCAATCGGGTGAGGATTGAGAATTTTCTGAATGCCTTCGTAGAGCGAAATGCCTGCACCAACGGCGAAAATCATGATGGCGACGACAAATGCCCAGAAGTAAATTTCTGAGCCGTATCCGAACGGGTGTTTTTCATCTGCAGGTTTTTCAGCGCGCTTCATGCCAAGCAGCAGCAGGCCCTGGTTTCCTGTGTCAACGAGCGAGTGAATGCCTTCGGACAGCATTGCGGCAGACCCGGTATAGGCTGCGGCAGCAAATTTGGTGATTGAAATGAGTGTGTTGCCAGCAAGGGCGGCGAAAATCACTTTTTTTGAGCCGTGGGCAGCCATTCGAATCCTCCGTAAAATACAAGGGTGACTTTACGAAGGGGATTTGGGACTGCAAGCTTTAACTCATTTGGGGAGAAGAGCGCCCACAAGAGGTATGGGCGCTCGCCTGAATTATGAATGCATCTCGATTAACGAGAAGATGCCATCTGCAACGAACTGAACGGACAGTGCTGCGAGGATCACACCAAAAAGACGGGTGATGATGAGCTGAACTGTTGAGCCGAGCAGTTTATCGATGCGCGCTGCCAGCAGAAACACGAAGAAGCTGAGTGCGAGCACAGACAGAAGGACTGCGATCAGGCTCATCTGGCCAGCGAAGCCCGGTGCCTGACCGGCGAGCAGGATGATTGCAGAGATAGTTGCCGGACCTGCAATGAGCGGAATAGCCAGCGGGAACACTGCTGTCTGGGACAGGTCTTCCTGTTCGACAACCTTTTCCGCACTTTCAGCTTTACGCTTCTGGCGATGCTCGAACACCATCTCAGTTGCAATGATGAAGAGCAGAAGACCGCCTGCAACCTTAAAGGCAGCTTGAGAGATGCCGAGAACTTCCAGAAGCTGGCGTCCGGCAAAGAAAAATGCCAGGAGCGTGATGCCAGAAATGACTATGGCTTTAATCGCGATCTGACGGCGCTCAACACTGCTTGCCCCGGCGGTTACGGCCAGAAAAATTGGTGCCAGACCAATCGGGTCGATGGTGACAAACAGCATGGCAAATGCATTGATGAGGAACTCAATGAGCATTGCGCTTTACCTTGTATGTGGTTTAGCCCATCTTTGGGCGCTTTTACCCGCATTTCTGCGGTTCTTGAGAGGGCGCTACCAGACAATGTTGTATTTGGCAAGAGTTTGATAGGATTTTGCACCGCCTGCGTATAGCTTAGTATTTTTATGAGGAAGAGCGATGCTTTTGAGCAACGAAACTGTGTAGCAAGGCCTAGTAACCTGCTGCCAATAAGGTCGTGGGGTAAGGTAGTTGTTATTAGGTGTCTTTTCAGGGCTTATGGCGTTTGGTTCTGCGGTTTGAATCGGCTATAAAGGCTAAGAATTCTGACTTAAAATTGATGAGAATAATCCTTGGCAGATCAGGACTTAAGTACACCACCAGGTGGCCTACCCAGCGACATTCGGCCCGTCTCTATCACAGATGAAATGAAGCGCAGCTATCTCGATTACGCAATGAGCGTGATTGTGAGCCGTGCGCTTCCCGATGTTCGTGATGGTTTGAAGCCGGTTCACCGCCGTATTCTGTATTCTATGCATGAAAACGGATATGAGTGGAACAAGCCCTATCGTAAATCCGCCCGCGTCGTTGGTGACGTTATGGGTAAATATCACCCACATGGTGATAGTGCGATTTATGATGCTCTTGTTCGTATGGCGCAGAATTTTTCCATGCGCCTGCCACTCATTAATGGGCAGGGCAACTTTGGCTCGGTTGATGGTGACCGTGCTGCAGCGATGCGTTACACAGAGTGTCGCCTCGAAAAAGTTGCTCAGACACAGCTTTCCGATATCGACAAAGATACCGTGAACTTCAATGAGAACTACGATGGCTCCGAGACGGAACCTGAAGTTCTCCCAGCACGCTACCCGAACCTTTTGGTAAACGGTGCTGGTGGTATCGCTGTTGGTATGGCGACCAATATTCCACCACATAACATGGGTGAAGTGATTGATGGCACGATCGCAATGATCGAGCGCCCCGAAATCACTCTGCCGGAGTTGATGGAGATCATTCCGGGGCCAGATTTCCCAACCGGTGGTATTATTCTTGGCCGTGCTGGCATCAAATCAGCCTATGAGACCGGACGTGGTTCCGTTCTTATGCGCAGCCGGGTTGAGACTGAAGAAATCCGCTCAGGCCGTATGGCTTTGATTGTCACCGAAATCCCTTATCAGGTGAACAAATCCTCGATGATCGAAAAGATCGCAGAGCTTGTTCGTGAAAAGCGGATTGAGGGCATCTCTGACATTCGCGACGAATCTGATCGCCGGGGCATGCGCGTTGTTATTGAGCTGAAGCGTGATGCTGTTCCTGATGTTATCCTGAACCAACTCTATCGTTACTCTCAGCTTCAACAGAGCTTTGGCTGTAACGTGGTTGCCTTGAATGGTGGCCGTCCTGAGCAGCTTGCTCTGCAGGATATGCTGAAAGCATTCATTGCTTTCCGTGAAGAGGTTATTGGTCGCCGGACCCGTTTCCTTCTGAATAAAGCGCGTGATCGGGCTCATGTTCTCGTAGGTTTGGCTGTTGCGACTGCCAACATTGATGATGTTATTCATCTTATCCGCACAGCACCGGATCCTGCGACTGCGCGTCGTCAGCTGATGGAGCGTAACTGGCCAGCGAAAGACATTGAGCCGCTTATCCAGCTGATTGATGATCCGCGCTACGCTATTCAGGAAGATGGCACGTTCAAGCTTTCTGAAGATCAGGCTCGCGCCATTCTGGACCTGCGCTTGCAGCGTTTGACTGCTCTGGGCCGCGATGAAATTGGCGATGAACTCGACAAGCTGGCGACGGAGATCAAGGATTATCTTGATATTCTGCGTAGCCGTGAGCGTATTCTTCAGATCGTTCGTACCGAACTTGAAGAAGTGCGTTATGAGTTTGCGACACCACGCCGGACTGAAATTACCGATGGCGGCGGAGATCTGGATGATGAAGATCTGATCCAGCGTGAAGATATGGTCGTGACCGTGTCTCATACCGGCTACATCAAGCGCGTTCCTTTGGATACCTATCGTGCACAGCGTCGTGGCGGCAAGGGTCGTTCTGGCATGCGGACGAAGGACGAAGATTTTGTAACCCGCCTGTTCGTTGCAAATACGCATACGCCGGTTCTGTTCTTCTCTTCTCGCGGTATCGCATACAAGATGAAGGTCTGGCGCTTACCTCTGGCTAGTCCTCAGGCGCGTGGTAATGCGCTGGTCAATATGCTTCCTCTGGAGCAGGGTGAACGCATCACATCCATTTTGCCGCTTCCTGAGAACGAGGAAACTTGGGCTGAGCTGGATGTTATGTTCGCGACCAAGCGCGGTACGATCCGTCGGAACAAGCTCTCCGATTTCGCTCAGATCAACAAGAACGGCAAGATCGCCATGAAGTTGGACGAGGGTGATGGCATCGTCAACGTTATGACTTCAACCGAAGACGATGATGTTCTGCTGACGACCTCGTCGGGTATGTGTATTCGCTTCCCGGCAACGGATGTTCGTGTGTTCTCTGGCCGTAACTCTGTTGGTGTTCGTGGGATCAACCTTGCTGAGAGCGATCACGTCATCTCCATGACGATCCTTGGTCACTTCGAGTGCGATTCAGAAGAACGTACGGCTTATCTGAAGCGTTCCCGTGCTATGCGCGGTGAAGAAGCGGAAGGTACTGTGCCGTCGTTCGAGGATTCGGGCATCTCCGAAGAACGCTTTAAAGAGATGGACGAGAGTGAAGAAGTCATTCTTACTGTTTCTGAAAAGGGTTATGGCAAGCGTACAAGCTCGTACGAATACCGCACTACCGGTCGTGGTGGTAAGGGTATCGCGGCGATGACGGTGAATGATCGTAACGGCCGCCTGGTTGCGTCTTTCCGTAGTGAGGACAGCGACGAGATTATGCTGGTGACCGATGGTGGTCAGTTGATCCGTTGTCCAGTTAATGGCATCCGCATTGCTGGTCGCTCGACACAGGGTGTGACCGTGTTCAATACCTCTGCCGAAGAGCAAGTTGTTGCGGTGGAACGCATTAGCGAAGCTGACGATGACGAGAATGCTGAAGCTGACGACGTCGTTGAGGCTGGTGCTGAGACTGGCGAAGCTTCGGCACCTGAGGGTGATGGCGGTGAAACGCCAAGCGCTGAGTAAGTGCTGTAGATTTTAGAAAAAGGCGGGGCATGTGCTCCGCCTTTTTTGTTTCTGGTCCTTTGATCCGTGAGTAGGGCACTGCAGTTTGTCTCAACTATAGGCCAAATTCTGCAGGAGCAGCCCTAAATGCTATGGTCTCATTGTCAGAAATAGCTTGAAACGCATGGGGAAAATGGGTTCAATCGCGCCAACGCCCGAGAGGTAGGTGTCATTTATGATGCTTATGGGGAGAGGTATTTGTGACGCGAGAGATTATATGAAGCGCATTGCACTTTATCCGGGGTCTTTTGATCCTATGACACACGGCCATCTGGATATTCTGGAGCAATCATTGGTTTTGGCTGATGAGGTGATTGTAGCCATCGGTATTCAGGCTTCCAAGGCCCCGTTGTTTTCCTTTGAAGAACGCGTAGAGTTGATCCGCCTTGCTTGTGAGGAGCAGTTTGGAGCAGAGAATGCTGTTCGTATTCGCACTGTCTCCTTTACGGGGCTTGTCGTGGACGCCGCGCGGGAGCATGGCTCCAACATTCTGGTGCGCGGACTTAGAGATTCAACCGATCTCAACTATGAAATGCAAATGGCTGGAATGAACGGGGCGATGGCTCCTGACATCAAGACCGTATTTTTTCCAAGCTCACCTGTGATGCGCCCCATTACGGCTACACTGGTGCGCCAGATTGCAAAGATGGGGGGAGATTACAGTTCGTTTGTCCCCAAGTGTGTTGAGGCTGCGCTCAAAAAGCGCTTTGAGATTGCTTAAAAACAACGCAACAGAAAAGACTGCCTATTTGATAGGGTTAGACTTTTTTAGCGCGTCGCGTTTATGTGCAATCACGTAACACCCGCTAAATTTTGTTTTGTATGCGTACCTCTTTTCGAAAGCCAATTGGGAGTTTGGGAGGTACGCCTTGACTAAGACAAGGACAGAAATCTTGCTACGTATCCTGACAGCATGTGCGATGGTTCTGGGCGCATTTATGATGCCTTTTACCGCCAGCGCCAAAGATCTTGAAAACACGATTTATCTGGACCTGAAAGACGGGCGCGTTGAAATTGCGCTGCGTCCTGATCTTGCTCCTGAGCATGTGAGGCGTATTAAACAGCTTACGCGTGAAGGTTTTTATGATGGCATCGTATTCCATCGTGTGATTGACGGCTTCATGGCGCAGACTGGTGACCCAACCGGCACTGGCATGGGTGGTTCTGAAATGCCTGACCTGAAAGCTGAGTTCTCCAAGGCTCCGTTCAAGCGCGGTACTCTTGGCATGGCGCGTTCCCGCAGCCCGAACAGTGCGAACTCTCAGTTCTTTATCATGTTCAATGATGGGTCCTGGCTTGATGGTCAATATACCGTATTTGGTGACGTGGTTTCCGGAATGGACGCTGTAGACAAGATCAAACGCGGCGAACCTGTTCGTAACCCTGATAAGATCATCAAAATGCAGGTTGCGGCAGACGCCAAGTAGAGGCTATGTCTGCACTCAGACTTATTCTAAGATAAAGGACAGTCCCGTGGCTGATATCAAAGATCCAGAAAACACACTGCTGCTGGAAACCACTCAGGGTAACGTTGTTATTGAACTGCGTCCTGACCTGGCACCTAACCACGTTGCTCGAATTAAAGAGCTGGCACGTGAAGGCTTTTACGACGGCATCGTGTTCCACCGTGTGATTGACGGCTTCATGGCTCAGACCGGCTGCCCACAGGGTACAGGTACTGGTGGCTCCGGCAAAAAACTGAAAGCTGAATTCAACGATGCGAAACACGTTCGCGGCACTTGCTCCATGGCTCGCTCTATGGATCCAAACTCCGGTGACAGCCAGTTCTTCATCTGCTTCGGCGATGCTTCCTGGCTCGACGGCCAGTACACCGCTTGGGGGCAGGTTGTTGAAGGTATGGACAACGTTGACAAGATCAAACGTGGTGAGCCAGTTTCCAACCCAGATAAGATCGTATCTTTGAAGGTTGCTGCAGACGCTTAATAGCGAACGCACTGTGAATTATAAAAGGCTCGGCATTTTGCCGGGCCTTTTTGTTAGGGCCATGCAAATGGACGCAGCGCTATTCTAAACAGGTTGACCTAAATCGCGTCAGGGGGTATCTCCCTCTGGCTTCAATCGTTTGACTGCGGGACAGGTGACAGCAAGGCCTGCAGAGAACAAACGGATTTGGCAATAATTCCAATAAGACAGCACGGAGATGGCGACCACATACTGTGCGGCGCTGAGTTGCTGTTTTGTAAAGCTGGATACCCTATGCTGGTTGATGATTTTGATTTTGATCTGCCGCCGGAAAACATTGCGCTCCGCCCGGCAGTTCCGCGTGATAGTTCACGATTGCTGGTGGTACGCCCCGATGGTGAGCAACTGCTGACAGATGATCAGGTGCTGTCTCTGCCTGATCTTTTAGAGCCGGGTGACGCACTCGTCTTTAATGATACAAAAGTTATTCCGGCACAGCTGCTTGGCTTCCGCTCACGTGATGGCGTGACGGCAAAAGTTGGTGTGACATTGCACCAGCGGGCCAGTGCCAAGGAATGGCGTGCATTTGTTCGCCCTGCTAAAAAACTGAAAGTTGGCGATACTGTTCGTTTTGCTTTTGACGAGGAGAGCAAGGATACCGCAGAGCTTTCTGCTGTTGTGACTGAGAAGTCCGAGGCTGGCGATATTCTGTTCGAGTTTGACCACTCTGCCGGTGAGCTGGATGCTGCGATTGAGCAGGTGGGCCACATTCCACTGCCGCCTTACATTGCAGCCAAGCGTGCTGAAGACGATCAAGACCGCAAAGATTATCAAACCATCTACGCAAAGTATGAGGGTGCCGTTGCTGCACCCACTGCTGGCTTGCATTTTACAGATCAGCTGTTTGCTGCGCTTGAACAGCGCGGTATTGAGAAGCACTTTGTGACGCTTCATGTGGGCGCTGGAACGTTTTTGCCAGTCAAAGCCGACAAGACTGAAGACCATAAGATGCATTTCGAGTATGGCGAGATCAGTAGTGAAACAGCTGCAGCGCTCAATGCTGTACATGCTCGTGGCAACAAGATTGTTTCTGTTGGCACAACTTCGCTGCGCATTCTGGAAAGTTCAGTATCTGAGGATGGCGTGATCAACCCGATTTCTCAGAGCACCGACATTTTTATTACGCCAGGCTATCAGTTCAAAGCCATTGATGCGCTGATGACCAACTTCCATTTGCCGCGCTCTACGCTGTTCATGCTTGTGAGCGCATTGAGTGGCATGGACGAAATGCGCGCTGCTTATGAGCATGCGATCAGCACTGGCTACCGTTTTTACAGTTATGGAGACAGCTCGCTGCTGTTCAAGAAGGCTTCAAAATGACCGAAACATCTCGTGAAACACAGCAGGACACCAAACCGTTTTCCTTTAAGCTGCTGAAAACAGATGACATGGCGCGCCGCGGTGAAATCACAACACCGCATGGTAAGGTTCGTACGCCTGCATTTATGCCAGTTGGTACTCAGGCGACTGTTAAGGCTATGTATCCGCAGCAGGTGCGTGATCTGGGTGCGGATGTTGTTCTTGGTAATACGTACCACCTGATGTTGCGTCCAACTGCTGAACGGATTGCCAAGCTTGGCGGCCTGCACAAGTTCATGGGCTGGGATCATACCATTTTGACGGACTCCGGTGGGTTTCAGGTGATGTCTCTTTCTGGTCTTCGCAAGATGACTGAAGAGGGGGTGACCTTCTCGTCTCACCATGATGGGTCTAAGCACTTCATGAGCCCGGAGCGTTCTGTTGAAATTCAGGGCCTGCTTGGTTCTGATATCCAGATGCAGCTTGATGAGTGTATTGCGCTTCCTGCTGAGAGAGCCGAAGTTGAACGTGCGATGCAATTGTCTCTGCGTTGGGCTGAACGTTCCCGTGCTCAGTTTGAGAAAATGGGTGGACCAGAAAAGGGGCAAGGTCTTTACGGTATCGTTCAGGGCGGTGATGTGCCGGATCTGCGGGTTGAATCTGCTCAGCGTCTCGGTGAGCTTCCGATGGAAGGTTATTCCGTTGGTGGTCTGGCCGTGGGGGAGCCTCAAGCCGTTATGCTGAAGATGTTGGAAATTACAACTCCAGCGATGCCAAAGGATAAGCCACGATACCTGATGGGTGTTGGTACACCAGAAGATATTCTGGAAAGTGTCGCGCGTGGTATTGATCAGTTTGACTGCGTGATGCCAACCCGTGCTGGCCGCCATGGCCTGGCTTACACGCGTTTTGGTAAGGTGAATCTGAAGAATGCCCGTCATTCTGAAGACCCACGCCCATTGGATGAGCAATCCAATTGTGAAGCAACCTCCAAATACTCCCGCGCTTATCTGCATCATCTGGTGCGCGTGAATGAAGGTCTGGCGGCAATGCTGTTGACCTGGAATAACCTTGCTTACTACCAGTATCTGATGCAAGGCATCCGTGATGCAATTGATGAAGGCCGATTTGAGGAATTCCGCCAGCAGACCAAAGAAGACTGGGCACGTGGCGATATTGAGCCTTATGTTTGGTCATAAGCTTCAGCGAACATGAAACTACGAAGGCTTGGGTGTTAGAATGCCCAAGCCTTTTCTATAGGCGCCATAGAAGCACATGTTCTGGGGTTTTCTCCCTTTCCAAAAGACCGTGAAGATCAGCCACAAAGACTTTTTCTGCACTTAAGTACCGTTCCATCACATGCCAAGGTTCTTCGTTTTCGAAGAAAGCATGATGGGGGACTGCCAGAATAACCGCATCACAGTCACCTGGCGGAGTTTCCTGGTAGAGCTCAACGCCAAAGTGCTCCTTCGTGTGTTCCGGATCGGCTAAAGGATCAACAGCGAAGATGTGGGCTCCGAAGCGCTCCAATTCTCGGATCAGGTCGATTACTTTGGAGTTTCGAGTATCAGGCACATCTGCCTTGTATGTGATGCCCAATATGGCAATACGAGGTGGCATGGGGCGTGCAAGCTTTACGCAGCCTTGAATAACCTCTGTTGCGATAAACCTGCTCATACTTTCATTGGTGCCTCGTCCTGCAAGGATGACCTGAGGGGAGAAGCCAAGCTGATGTGCTTTATCTGTCAGGTAGTAAGGGTCAACGCCGATGCAGTGTCCGCCGACCAAACCGGGATGAAATGGCAGGAAGTTCCATTTGGTTGAAGCGCCTTCCAGAACATCGCGTGTATCGATATCCATGGCATGGAATAGCATGGAGAGCTCATTCATAAGAGCTATGTTCAAATCACGCTGTGTATTCTCAATGACCTTTGCAGCCTCTGCGACTTTGATGGATGAGGCTTTGTAAACACCAGCTTTGACGATCTTTCCGTAAAGCTCCGCCAGTGTTTCAAGTGCATCCTCTGAACTAGCTGAAACGATTTTGAGCAGGTTGGAAAGTGTGTGTTTTTTGTCGCCGGGATTGATCCGCTCGGGTGAGTATCCAATCTGGAAATCCTTCTGAAATCGCAGGCCGGACTCTCGTTGCAAAAGGGGGATCGCGATCTCTTCGGTGGCGCCGGGATAAACTGTAGATTCGAACACTACGATGTCGTTGGGCTTCATGAATGCCCCAACGATTTTGGAGGCTTTTTTGATTGGGCCGAGATCAGGGCGTTTGGAGATGTTTATTGGAGTGGGGACTGCAACGATGTGGATCCGCGCCTGTCTGATATCAGGCGCGGAGTACGTGAGCGTCAGGTGTTTCGAAGAGAGAGCCGTCTTGCTGACAGATGCAGTTCTATCATTTCCCTCGAGAAGTTCTTGAACACGATGACGATCTATATCGTAACCAATGGTTCTGATACCTGCATGCGCCAGCGCACAAGCAACGGGTAAGCCTACATAACCAAGCCCGACAACTGAGACGATTTCTTCCATAAAATGGCACCTTGGGATGTCCTACACATTGTAGTAATCCCGGTACCATTTGACGAAGTTTGCAACCCCTGCCTTTACAGAGGTTTGTGGTTTGAAGCCGGTTGTTTCAATCAGATCCGTCACATCAGCAAAGGTAGCTGCAACGTCCCCTGGTTGGAATGGCAGGAATTCTTTCTTTGCAGTCATGCCCAGCGCGTCTTCGATAGCGGCAAGGTAATCCATTAACTGTACTGGATCGCTGTTGCCGATGTTGAAGACCTGATAAGGCGCGCTTGATGTTGCCGGATCAGCTGCTTTCCCGTCCCAATCATCCGTGCGTTTTGGGGGGAGATCTGCAACCCGCACAATGCCTTCCACAATATCATCCACGTATGTAAAGTCGCGGATCATGTTGCCGTGGTTAAACAGCGGAACGGGTTTACCCTCCAAGATTGCTTTGGTAAATTTGAACAGAGCCATGTCCGGGCGCCCCCAAGGGCCGTAAACGGTAAAGAACCGCAGGCCTGTGCAAGGGATGTCAAAGAGGTGGGCATAGGAATGGGCCATTGCCTCATTGGCTTTTTTGGTGGCTGCATAAAATGAAACCGGATGATTTCCGCCGCGATGTGTTGATAGCGGCATCGTTTCATCCAGCCCATAGACAGAACTGGTGGACGCGTAGACCAGATGCTTTACACCATGAGCGCGAACGCCTTCCAAGATGGATAAGAAGCCAGTGAGGTTTGCATCGACATAAGATTGCGGGCTTTCAAGCGAATAGCGCACGCCTGCCTGAGCGGCGAGGTGAATGACCTTTGATGGGGCATGTTGCTTGAAGATGCGCATGACAGCTTCGGCATCTTCAAGCCTGATCCGCTCTTCTGTGAAATGGTTAGAGGATGTGAGGCGTTTCAGTCGTTCTTCCTTCAGCGTCACATCATAGTAGTCTGTGACACAATCCAGGCCGATGACATGATAGCCATCTTGTAACAGACGGAGGGCTACAGCGTTGCCGATAAAGCCGGCAGTGCCTGTTACAAGTACTTTTTCCATTTCACGTTTCCCGATGCTCAGCTGGTTTTTACAAGAAGCTTGTCCAGCATTGGGCGCAGCTGTGCAGCCAGCTCCGAATCATCCAATGCATAAGCGACATTTGCCGACAAGAACCCTGAGCGAGAACCACAGTCGTAGGTTTCTCCACGAAATTCGACGCCGTGGAAGTCTTGCTGGCCCATCAATGTGAGCATGGCATCGGTGAGCTGAATCTCACCACCAGCACCGGTGCTTTGTTTTTCGAGAAGCCCAAAAATCTCTGGCTGCAGGATATAACGGCCATTGATGTAAAGGTTCGACGGCGCAGTTCCTTCTGCTGGCTTTTCAACCATGCCGGTGATGGAGAAGGTGTCGTCAGTGCGTGGAGCATCACGTTCGACAATGCCGTATTTGTGTGTCTGGTCCCACGGCACTTCCTCAACTGAGATGATGTTGCCACCATGGTTCTCATAGGCCTCTACCATTTGTGAGAGGCAACCTTTTGGTGCTTTCATCAGCATGTCTGGCAGCAAAATAGCGAAAGGTTCGTTGCCGATGATGTCGCGCGCGCACCAGATTGCATGCCCAAGACCGAGAGGTTCCTGTTGACGTGTGAAACTGGTTGTACCTGCGGATGGGCGGATCTTTTCAAGAAGTTCCAATGCATGGTCTTTGTTTCTGCGGCGCAGAGTTTCTTCCAGCTCGTAAGCAATATCGAAGTGATCTTCGATCACCTGCTTGTTTCTGCCCGTTACAAATACGATGTGCTCAATCCCGGCAGCGCGAGCTTCATCAACCACGTATTGGATGATAGGCCGATCCAGAATGGTCAGCATTTCTTTTGGAACGGCTTTTGTTGCAGGAAGGAAGCGGGTGCCCAGGCCAGCAACCGGGAGAACAGCTTTTCGTATCGCACGTGTCATATATTTGAATTCCTTAGGTCAAGGAGATCGAAACAATCATTTTCTTAGCACTTATCTGCAGCGAATTAGGCTCATCAATGATACCAAATGAATTTGTCCTAGGACATAATGCTTCGATTGCCCGAAATTTGAATTACTCATTCTTTAGAGATGTTCATTCGCAGTCAATTATCGCGAAATTGTGAAGCTCTCTTGTTTCTCCAGAACATGCTGTTTTAAAAGTTACTCCAAGATGAACAGAAAGCTATCAAGGGTGTAATTGTGATTGAAGGTTTTAAGCTTGCGGCGCTGGAAGCCGGACAACGAATTCTGGGGATTTATGAGGAAGGCTTTCAGTCAGAGACAAAAGGAGACGGTTCTCCGGTCACAATTGCAGACCAGCAAGCTGAAGAAATTATCCTCAATCACCTATCTACTCTCTGTCCAGATGTGCCTGTGATTGCCGAAGAGGCAATGGCTGCCGGAATTATGCCAGAAATCGGTTCCCGTTTTATTCTTGTGGACCCACTAGATGGTACGCGAGAGTTCATTAGCCGGAATGGCGAGTTCACAGTCAATATCGCTTTAATTGAGAATGGAATGCCCACCAAAGGCGTTATCTTTGCCCCTGTGACCGGTGAGCTGTTTTGGGGACATGTTGGACAAGGTGCCTATCGAGCGGAAGTCAAAGGGCTTGAGTTGGGAAAGGCTGTTGAAATGAGCTGTTCTGCCTTTGCTGAAGAGCTGCGGGTTCTTGCTAGCCGATCGCATCGCAGTGAACGGACCAATGCTCTGTTAGAGAAATTGGAGAATTCGTCGATTGTTGCTGCTGGGTCTTCTTTGAAATTTTGCCGCTTAGCGGAAGGAAAAGCCGATTTTTATCCGCGTATGGAGCCGACGATGGAGTGGGATACTGCTGCCGGGCAGGCGATCCTTTGTGCTGCTGGAGGAGCCGTGATTGTCGAGGGTGGAGCGCCGCTTGCATACGGCAAGCTCAAAACGCCTCAGGGCAAGCCTTTCGCAAATCCGTGCTTTTTAGCAGTCGCGGACGAAAAAATTATTTCCCATTATGGCTTAAGGTCGGGTTGGTAAGCTTCGGCGCATCAATGCTCAACCGTTAAACTCTGGTCCAAGACTTAACGACACGTCCTTTGGAGACCGTGATGGGCATTGATAGCCAGTCGCACTTGCGACGACTAGAAAACGAGAGCATTCATATTATTCGCGAGGTAGCAGCAGAGTTTGATAACCCTGTGATGCTTTACTCTATTGGTAAAGACAGCGCGGTGATGCTGCACCTTGCTCTTAAAGCCTTTTATCCTTCCAAGCCTCCATTTCCTCTTTTGCACGTGGATACCACGTGGAAGTTTCAGGAGATGATCACCTTTCGTGACTACACGGTAGATAAGTATGGGCTGGACCTGATCGTTCACACGAACGAAGAAGGTGTTAAAAACAACATCAATCCATTTGATCATGGCAGCTCCAATTATACGCACATCATGAAAACGGAAGCGCTGAAAGAAGCACTTACGCAATACAAGTTTGATGCAGCCTTCGGTGGAGCGCGGCGTGATGAAGAAAAATCTCGCGCAAAAGAACGCGTTTTTTCGTTCCGTTCTGCGAGCCATGGTTGGGATCCTAAGAACCAGCGCCCGGAACTGTGGTCACTTTATAACGGCCGTATAGCTAAAGGTGAGTCCATTCGCGCATTCCCGCTCTCCAATTGGACTGAGCTGGATATCTGGCAATACATTCTGGCAGAAGGTATCGAAATTGTACCTCTCTACTTCTCTGCCAAGCGCCCTGTGGTTGAACGGGATGGCACTTTGTTGATGTTGGATGATGATCGTTTTCGTCTGGAGCCTGGCGAGAAAGTTGAGCAACGGGATGTTCGTTTCAGAACTCTTGGATGTTATCCGCTGACAGGGGCTGTGGAATCCACAGCTGATACTCTTGAAGATATTGTGAGTGAGATGCTCATTGCACGGACTTCTGAACGTAGTGGTCGCCTGATTGATCATGACAGCTCCGGCTCAATGGAAAAGAAGAAGCGTGAGGGGTATTTTTAAATGAATAAGATCGCGCCAGTGGCAGAAGCATTTGATCTGTCCACCTATATCAACTCACAAGAGTCCAAAAGTTTCCTGCGGTTTTTGACTTGCGGCAGTGTCGATGATGGAAAGTCCACGCTTATTGGTCGCTTGCTCTATGACACCAAGCTGATTTTTGAGGATCAGCTGGCAGCGCTTGAGAAAGATAGCCGCAAGCACGGAACTGTTGCAGACGAAATTGATCTTGCACTGCTCGTGGATGGCCTTGAGGCTGAGCGGGAGCAGGGGATCACAATTGATGTTGCTTACCGCTTTTTCTCGACTGAAAAACGGAAGTTTATTGTTGCTGATACACCTGGGCATGAACAGTATACGCGGAACATGGCGACCGGGGCGTCAACGGCAGATCTTGCAATTTTGCTGGTTGATGCGCGCAATGGACTGCTAACGCAGACACGTCGCCATGCGTTTATTGCCTCATTGTTGGGCGTGCGTCATGTGGTTCTGGCGGTCAACAAGATTGATCTCGTTGACTATGATCAAAAGCGGTTTGAAGAAATCAAGGCGGATTTTGAGAGCTTTTCATCTGGTTTTGATTTCGACAGTAGTGAAGTCATTCCGCTTTCTGCGCGTTTTGGTGACAATGTAACCACCAATAGCGAGAAACTCAGTTGGTTTACTGGCCCGACTTTGCTTGAACACCTTGAAAATGTTGAACTTGGTGAAGAGCACAGCGAAGCAGCGTTCCGTTTTCCAGTTCAGTGGGTGAACCGTCCAAATCTGGATTTTCGCGGATATAGTGGTACCGTTCGTGGTGGTTCTGTCAATGTCGGTGATGAAGTTGTCGTTGCCCAGTCTGGCAAAACCAGTCGCGTTGAAAAGATTGTCACCATGGATGGTGATCAGCTGCGAGCTGATGATGGTCAATCGGTTACTCTGACATTGGCTGATGAGATCGATATTTCTCGTGGCGATGTTCTGGCGCCAGCGCACTCACGACCTGATGTAAGTGACCAGTTTGCCGCTCATCTGATCTGGATGTCTGAAAATGCAATGCTGCCGGGGCGTCCATACCTTTTGAAGTGTGGTACTAAAACCATCGGGGCAAGTGTTACTGAGATCAAACACAAGGTAGATGTGAACACGTTTGATCATCATGCGGCAAAGCAGCTGGCTCTTAATGAAATCGCGTTCTGTAATTTGGCGCTTTCTGAAGCAATTGCGTTCGACCCGTATGAAGCAAACCGGGATACTGGCAGCTTTATTCTTATCGACAGAATGACGAATGAGACTGTTGCTGCTGGTCTGATCTGGTTTGGACTGCGACGGGCAACTAACGTCCATCGTCAAGCCCTGGATGTGAACAAGAAAGCGCGTGGTGGTCTTAAAGGACAGAAGCCTGCCGTTCTCTGGTTTACAGGGCTTTCAGGTTCCGGGAAGTCGACCATCGCGAATGCGGTGGAACAGAAGCTACTGAGCCTTGGACGGCATACCTATCTGCTTGATGGCGATAATGTTCGTCATGGTCTGAATAAAGATCTTGGATTTACCGATGCTGATCGCGTTGAAAACATCCGCCGAGTTGCTGAGATATCCAGGCTCTTTGTGGACGCAGGGTTGATCACACTGGTTTCCTTTATCTCGCCATTTAAGGCTGAACGTCAGCTTGCTCGTGATTTGCTGGATACGGATGAGTTCTTTGAAATCTTTGTCGATACAACTCTGGAAGAGTGTGAAACACGTGACCCTAAGGGACTTTATGCCAAGGCCCGGAAAGGTGAGATTTCCAACTTTACCGGGATAGATAGTGCTTATGAAGCCCCTGAGGCTCCGGAACTGCATTTGAAAACTGCAGGGCGCACTGTTGAGGCTCTGGCTGATGAGATCGTCGACCGCTTGCTTAAAGATGGCTATATTGGCTCGGACAATACCTGGGTCATCTAAAGCACCAGTAAGTTTTTGAAATTTGAAGCCGGGGACGAGAGTTCCCGGTTTTCAGTTTCAAGTGAGCGTTTTATCAGGCAGGGTTTATGCCAATCTTTCCGAATTGCTCTAAGATTTTTTTACCAAGGTGAGACCTCGTAATTTTTCGCAGGGTCGATATCAGGTAGTTTCTCGCTGCGTTTGTGCTGTTATGGCAAAACAGTTGGAGGAATAAATGCCAAAGGCTCTCAAAAAATATAAGAATATCAAAGAGTTCTTGAGTGGTGTGTCTGCTTTTCAGAAAGAAATGGAAAAGAAACATAAGCTCCCGGCTAAAGATGTCGCTAAATACGGCAAGTTGACAAATGATAAAGCGGCTGTCGAAAAGGCCTACATGAAACTCGTCGAGGATGAACCGAAGCTAAAGAAAATTTCCGCTGATATTGAAACAGGTCAGAAAGCCCTCAAATCTCTTGCGAAAGCGCAGGACGACTATATCAAGGCACATAATTTGGTGGAACAAATCACCAAGGGAATGAAAACTTTGGAAGCTGAAGCCGGTGGAGACAAGAAAAAGCTCATTGGCGTTGAAAAGTATCAAAAACTTCGCCAGCATTTAGATACCGCTAACAAAGGTTATGATGCCGCTGAAAAGAAGATTGCTCAGGTGACCGCGCTCCAAAAGCAAGTTGAGCGGTTTCAGGATACCTATGAGAAAGAGCGCGACAAAATAGCAAAGAATTATGAGGTTACCTTAACAACAGATGCGAAGAGTTTGATTGTTCTTATGGGGAAGACTGCCGAAATGTCTATGGTTATTGGATGACGCTGTTTTAACCTAGTGGATGGTTCGCGTGGCTACACTGTTTCTGATGGTTCGCTTTTGTGTTGGCGCTGTTATGTTTCATTTAAGCTCAGTGTGGGTGGCAACGTATAGATTGGCCGGTTGCCACTCTCTTCAATGCAATATGAAGCATCAATGAGCTCATCAAAGAATGTGTTTTGAACCACAGGCTTTGGCTGCTGAAAAGGTAGCCATCCAAGTTGAAGCGTAGCACTCATCTACTCACTGATGAGATGCATTCTATGTACTGCGTGCTTTGGATGACGCTGTTTTAACCTAGTTGCTAGATATGCATTGGACCAAGTAAGGCGGTGATTGGTGCTCCCCTATGAGTCTTAAGTTTAGCGTTCACAGACTTGGAGGATCGACTGCAAGATCTGCGTATGTCAAAGGTCTCTGTGGTGAGCTTCCCCCTTTGAAGTGGTCCACGCCTATAGTTA
>NZ_LMCK01000078.1:0-6869 GCF_001623165.1 Pseudovibrio sp. WM33 | reverse complement strand
ACGGTCGCTCCGCCAGCAGCCCGTTACGTAGGCATAGGTTCAGAGTATGGGAGGAACCCAGAAGGGGAGTAAGTTTTTTGGAGACGGCCACATGCTTGAAGACAGGCAACATCTCACAGCTGCGATGTATTTGCTATTGCCCGCAGTAAAAAAGGCGCCGGTTTTGCCAGCGCCTTTTCAATAAGAATAAAATCAGAGGTTGAATAGAATCTTAGCGCACGTCGCGTTCATTTACATTCACGCACCGGGCTCTAAGACCTTTGGTGGAGCGAATTCTTGTCGTTTGATTGCATCCAATCAAACGGAACACGCTCTAGCGTTCGCCGCACTGGCCTCTGTCACGCAGGACATGGTCAGCCAGAACACAGGCCATCATGGCTTCTCCAACCGGAACTGCGCGGATGCCAACGCAAGGGTCGTGACGACCTTTGGTCATCACATCGACCTCTTCCCCGCTGCGAGTGATGGATTTGCGTGGTGTCAGGATGGAAGAGGTTGGCTTTACAGCAAAGCGGACCACAACCGGCGCACCGGAAGAGATACCGCCCAGCACGCCACCTGCTTGGTTGGACAGGAAGTCAGGCTTGCCATCTTCGCCCATACGCATTTCGTCAGCGTTCTCTTCACCAGTCAAACATGCAGCTTCAAAACCGTTGCCGATCTCAACACCCTTCACAGCGTTGATGGACATCATGGCTGATGCGAGGTCTTGATCCAGCTTGCCGTAAAGCGGGGCACCAAGACCCACTGGTACATGTTCTGCGACTACTTCAATCACGGCCCCAATTGAAGAGCCCTCCTTGCGGATCCCATCGAGGTATTCTTCGAAGAACTTGGCAGCTTCCGCATCCGGGCAAAAGAATGGATTGTTGCCCACTTCGTTCCAATCCCAGTTGTCGCGATTGATCTTATGCGGGCCCATCTGGACCAGAGCGCCGCGGATCAGGATGTTTGGAATGACTTTGCGCGCCAAACCACCCGCAGCCACGCGGGACGCTGTTTCGCGTGCTGATGAACGTCCACCGCCGCGATAGTCGCGGATACCATATTTGGCATCGTAGGCGTAATCTGCGTGGCCCGGACGGTAGCGCTCTTTGATTTCGGAGTAATCCTTGGAGCGCTGATCAGTGTTCTCGATCATCAGGGAGATGGGCGTACCGGTCGTACGTTGTACGCCGTCTTCATCCACCATCACACCAGAGAGAATTTTGACCTGATCTGGTTCACGGCGCTGGGTGGTAAACTTGTTTTGCCCCGGCTTGCGCTGGTCCAGATACACCTGAATCTCTTCTGCTGTGATTGGAAGCAGAGGCGGACAACCATCGACGACGCAGCCAAGCGCTGGTCCGTGGCTTTCGCCCCATGTTGTTACGCGAAACAGATGACCAAAGGTGTTGTGGGACATGTTCTAGCAGTTCACTTTTAGAGCATGAGCACGTCCTGTCCGGCTGACTCTCTTCAATCAAACGGAACGCGCTCTGAGAATTACAGTGGTTTTAGGTGGGTTCCGACGGCAGGTCAATTGAGAGCCTTGCAGCACTTGCGTAATTTTCCCGAATGAACAAGCTGGATTTAGGCTTGTTCCCAGATTCAGGACTGCAAATGGGAGATCTCAAGGCGTGAAAAGAGCATTCAGGCACCGCCATTTTAATGCGTAAGCTCAAATTCATACAAAAAGCCCGAGCAACGTGGTGGGCACGTCCCCGGGCTTTTCTCATTCATTCAAACTTTTCATTCAGAACGTTGGCCCTGGATAAACCTTAGGCGCCGTGTTCCTGAATAAGTCTTTTTGCAACCAGATCATGGTCGAGCCACAGAGCCGGGCCTTCTGGCTGGCTGGCTTCGCCAAACATGAGCATGCCAGTTGCTGCAACAACATGCTGGCTGAGCTCGTCACTGACCAAAACATTGCGCTCTTTATGCAGGTCTACGATTTCCTGCGAGGTGCCAACAGTCTTGTCTACCTGCTCCGCTGAGTTTGGCATTGGCCAAGCTTCGAAGTTGTAGAACGGCTGCATTGCCTCACTGGTCTGGTAGTCGGATACCTTTTGCAGGACCTCTTCCAGAGATGCTTCTGGCTTGAGCATGCCTTCGCACTTCTGCCAGAGTGCATCCACCCATGCGCCGCCACCTTCTTTCTTGAAGGCTTGCAGCAGTGGCAGGAGAGACAGCTCGATGCCAGCAAACACGTCTGAAGAGTTGGTGCGGATTTCAGGGCAGTTGAACACTGTTGCCTTCACGCCGTCTTTCCATGCGCTTTCAGCAAAGTTCTCCAGAGCCATTTTAGCGTAGCCCTGCGTGTAGTTTGTGTAAGTCTGCCAGCGATACTCGTCCTCGATCAGGATGCGAGTGCCGTGATAACCATATGCGGTGTAGCGCACTTCGCCGCCAGCTGCTTCCACGCGGTCGCGGAGCGTCTTACTGGCTTCCAGCAGGTAACCGAAGCTGTTTGCAGTTACTTCCTCGAAGTTTTTAAGGATCAGCTTGCCCAGATCACTCTCGATAAGAGACTGAGATGGCATGTAGCGTGCACCGCGGCCTTTATAGATGCGGTTCGCGATTGCCATAAACACTTTTGCACGCGGAATACCGCCTGCCATTGTGTGGGCGAAGAAGACGTTCTTACCCGCTGGGATCATGGTATCCAGCTGTTCCATGACCTGAGCAAGAGCGCCTTTAAACCGGCTGGAGCCAAGACCGCGGCAGATCTCAACATGATCCCAGTCGAGCTTGTGATCCTGCCAATCTTTAATGGTCATTTCGTTGACCAGATCAGTCGGTGTCGCTGTGCCTTCAGGTGCGTCCAGTTCAAAACCCGCACGCAGAGGTACGTTGATGATTTTGCCGCCCAGATTGGCTTCGGCTTCTGCCAGCTCTTCTGGTGTCAGGGCGCGTGGCTTGTTGTTTTCATCCGGACGACCGACAGTAATGCCGATCACAGTCATCCCGGTTGCCTTTGCCTGATCGATCAAGCCAGTCGCATATCCGCGACCAAAAAGTTCGCCGAAGAGTACGAAGACATCGCCCTCTCCAAAAACGGTATTGCTGCTGATTGCCTTGAGTGGTCGAGACGTCTTCATCAAGATCTTCCAAAAAGTTTAAGAGTGTCGAGATTTCATAGGTGAGCGTTCTGCTCTTGTTGCCTAAAAATAACGAGTTACAACTGATTTAGGTAGCCTGTTTAGCTGGTCTTTATGCAGATTGTAGCAAAGCACTCCAAAATGTCGTGGACTGCCTTTGCTGTAGTATTCACTTTATGTGTCACAGTTTGTCGCTGACGCAAAAACCTGATCAATTTAACGACCAAGAATTGCGTTGTAAGCCCCCAATCTTAAAGGCTTGGTACAGCGCTGGACGTGAGAGCGTGCATTGGTACGTCCGTTGATCGGAATGCAGCTGAGTGTATCCGGATTGTTGTGAACTTAGATCCACGCCTCGGAACCGTCTCTCCAAAGAAGGAACTGATCTTGTGGCGTCTCCAGATCCGGGATTTCAGCAGGAGCGTAGCCACAGAGCAGGCCGCGCAGAACGCGCATGACTACGCCGTGCGCGACGATGATCATGGGGTCTTTTTGCTCAGACATCCATTCGGCGATGCGGTCAGAGACCATTTTGTAGCTCTCGCCTTCGGGATGCACATAGCCCCATTTATCTTCACGCCGCATACGAACCACTTCGGGACGCTTGATCATCATTTCAGGAACGGTCATTCCCTCCACATTGCCAAATGTGATTTCACGAAGACGGTCATCCACTTTGTAATCGGTCGGATCCAGCCCCATTTCCTTGCGCAGAATTTCCATGGTCTCGCGCGCGCGGATCATTGGTGAGCTGACAAAGATGAAATCATCTGCGGTCTTGCCAAGGTCTGGGAGAAAATCCTTCATCACCATACCGTTGCGCCGGGCCTGCTTGCGACCGGTGTCGTTGAGCGGAATATCCTGACCGCCCTGCATACGCCCTTCCAGGTTCCAGTCTGTTTGTCCATGACGGACATACAAAAGCGGAGTTGGTGTGGTTTTCGCAAGGGGCATCAACGAGCCAGTCATTCCATGGGCCTTCTGTAGGAGATTAGTCGGCAACCGATTTGTAGCGGCTTCTTACGAGGTACATGTGTCATTCCTCGTTAGAAAACAACAGTTATGCACACATTCTTGATTTAAGTCATATGTACCTTTACCAGCCTCACAAGCGCAAAAAAGGCGCTCCAAGAAGCGCCTTTTCTCAAACCTAATTGCTGAAGCAATTTAGACGACGGAGATATCCGGTGCGTCTACTGCCTTCATGCCAACCACATGGTAGCCGCTGTCAACATGGTGGGTTTCACCGGTAACAGAGCGGGACAAGTTGGATGTGAGGTAGAGAGCAGAATTTCCAACGTCGTTGATGGTTATGGTTTCACGCAGCGGTGCGTTGTACTCGTTCCATTTGAGGATGTAACGAAAATCGCCGATACCAGCTGCTGCCAGTGTTTTGATCGGACCTGCAGAAATCGCGTTCACACGGATTTTCTTAGGGCCAAGATCAACTGCAAGGTACTTGACGCTTGCTTCCAATGCAGCCTTTGCAACGCCCATGACGTTGTAGTTTGGCATGACCTTCTCAGCACCGTAGTAGGTGAGAGTTACAATGGAACCACCTTCGGTCATCAGCTTTTCTGCGCGACGGGCAACGGATGCCAGCGAGTAACAAGAAATCTGCATTGTCTTTGCAAAGTTGTCAGCGCTGGTGTCCAGATAACGGCCAGTCAGTTCTTCTTTGTCAGAGAAAGCGATCGCATGAATGACGAAGTCGATCTTGCCCCATTTTTGCTCCAGAACTTCAAATGCTGCATCAATGCTTGCTTCGTTCGTAACGTCACAATCACCTACAACAAGTGCATCGAGCTTTTCTGCTAATGGTTCAACACGCTTCTTCAGCGCTTCACCCTGATAGGTGAGTGCGATTTCAGCTCCGGCATCGTGTAGTGCTGTTGCAATACCCCAAGCGATGGACCGATTGTTGGCCAGTCCCATGATGAGACCACGTTTGCCGGCCATCAATCCTTGCGCTTCTGCCATGTTTTTCTCCTGAGTGAATATCACTTAATCTGGTGAACAGCCCCAAAATGCTATGGCACACTGTTCATTTGGCTTCAAGCCGTCGAAAAAAGCCCAATCAGACATGGACGTGTTCTTGCGCTCCCATTATCTGATAGTTAGAGGCAGATCAACTTCCAACACTGCGACGGAAACATGACTATTCCAAATTTGGTGAACGCGTTTCAAAAGATCATTGGGGACGCAAATGTGCTTGTCAGCGACCATGACAAGGCCCCATTTCTTGTTGAGTGGAGGGACAAATTTCGAGGCGCTACTCCCATGGTGCTGCGGCCCGGTTCCACATCAGAGGTTGCAGAGTGCGTGAAGCTTGCGGCTCAGCACGGTCTCACTGTGGTTCCACAGGGTGGCAACACGGGTTTGGTCGGGGGGCAAATCCCCAATCCAGATGGTAGCGAAATCGTGCTATCCCTTTCTAGATTAAATAAAATTCGCCACATCGACCCTGAAGGTTATACGATGGTAGCAGATGCAGGCGTCACGTTGCAGGCTGTTCATGATGCGGCTGAAAAGCATGATCGATTGTTCCCTTTGACGCTCGCTTCGCAAGGTTCCTGTGAGATTGGTGGCAACATTGCAACCAACGCCGGAGGCACTGCCGTCCTATCCTACGGGAACACCCGAGACCTTGTTCTCGGGCTCGAAGTTGTGCTCGCAAATGGTGAGGTCTGGGAGGGGCTTCGGACCCTGCGCAAAGACAATACCGGTTACGATTTGAAACAATTATTTATCGGCTCAGAGGGCACTTTGGGGATCATTACGGGTGCCAGCCTCAAATTATACCCAGCCCCTGCGTCGGTAGAGGTGGCTTTGGTCGCGCTAGATTCGCCTGCTAAGGCACTTTCACTGTTTTCATTGGCAAAAAGTCATGCCGGAAACATGCTTACCGGATTTGAGTTGATGCCACAGACCGGCATGCAGTTCATTTGTGAGCATATGGAACAGTCACGCGATCCGTTTGAAGAACAGCATCCGTGGTATGTGCTCATCGAGATTTCGGCGGGTACGAAAGACATCAACCTTGCCAGCCTGACAGAGACCATTTTCACCGAGGCATTTGAGGCTGATCTGCTGCGTGACGGATTGCTGGCGCAAAGCAAAGCGCAGGCCGCCGATTTCTGGCGGTTGCGTCATGGGCTTTCAGAGGCGCAGAAGTTTGAGGGCGGCTCCATCAAGCACGATGTCTCTGTGCCTGTTGCAAAGGTGCCTGAGTTTCTTGAGGAAGCCATCGCTGCCGTTAAAGAAGCTGTGCCGGGATGTCGCCCGGTTCCGTTTGGCCATATGGGCGACGGCAACATCCATTTTAACATCACCCAGCCGAAGGGTGCTGATAAAGCCGAGTACCTTGCCAAGTGGGATGATGTGAACCGGATCGTGCATGGGATCGTTGCCAGCTACAACGGCTCAATCTCAGCAGAACATGGCATCGGCATCCTGAAGCGAGATTTGCTGGCTGAAGTGAAAAGCACCACAGAGATGAACATGATGCGCGCTATTAAAGACGCACTCGATCCGACCAACATGTTCAATCCGGGCCGCGTTCTTTAGACAGTCCTAGTCAGGTGCTTCCAGTCCTTCCGGGAGCACCTGTCCTCCATCAACGACAATTTGCTGCCCAGTGATGTAACCTGCCTCTTCGCTGGCGAGGAAGAGCACAGCGCTTGCTACGTCTTGTGGCGCACCTAATCGGCCAAGCGGAATCGTTTGCCCCATCTTCTTCAGATACGCATCACTGTGAATCGGCATGCAAAATTGACCCGGTTAGGTGGG
>NZ_LMCK01000077.1:52288-52613 GCF_001623165.1 Pseudovibrio sp. WM33 | reverse complement strand
ACGTCAACCATCTCTCCGGGACAAACACGAAGACCCGGGATCCATAACCCCTTGCCTCAATCTTCCACTGAGGCGCTCAATCAATCTCTAACACGGGGAGTATGGGTCCCGGGTCTCTGCTACGCTCCGCCCGGGATGACCCCAATTAACTAAAGAGTAAGCCCACTTATCTGCGGGCAGATGATGAGCATCATCCGAGAACTACGCCAACCACCTTCTCTTCACACAATTCACCCATCGCCGTCCTCCCGGACAAGCAATGCGCAGATCCGGGATCCAGAGCCACACCCACAATCGCTTCTACTCAAACACACGAAGATGCTGC
>NZ_LMCK01000077.1:51932-52278 GCF_001623165.1 Pseudovibrio sp. WM33 | reverse complement strand
CCAGTGTTGGAGAGGCGACGCTGCGTGTCGCGTGACCGGATAATCCTTTAGGGAAGGACGTACCAGACAGCGCATCAGTTAAAATTCCGCAGGTCTTATCAAGTGCCTCTAGGCGGTTACATAAAGCGTAGTGCAAAGTGAATAAAACGTCACGTTCACAACTGTTCTTCATCCGCTCGCTCAGCACCATATGCTGCACATAAGCAAGGTTCTGAAGATCAGAAACAGCAACGTTTATTTCGTCAAATTCATTCTGAAGAGTATTTGTGGCGCCACAGGCGCATGCAGTGTCGTCCATAATCAAAGCCTTTCTGACTTGGCTGTTGAATGAACCGCACGACATTGA
>NZ_LMCK01000077.1:51775-51922 GCF_001623165.1 Pseudovibrio sp. WM33 | reverse complement strand
CCCTTGGAGTGCCGTTCACAGTGATCTAATCAAGAGACACCTTATCGGTATTGACCAGTGTTGGAGAGGCGACGCTGCGTGTCGCGTGACCGGAAAACCCTTTAGGGAAGGATCTGCCGGACAACGCATCGGTTAAAATTCCGCAGG
>NZ_LMCK01000077.1:51619-51765 GCF_001623165.1 Pseudovibrio sp. WM33 | reverse complement strand
CCTTGGAGTGCCGTTCACAGTGATCTAATCAAGAGACACAGTTTTAGAATTGACCAATGTTGGAGAGGCGACGCTGCGTGTCGCGTGACCGGACAATCCTTTAGGGAAGGACGTGCCGGACAACGCATCGGTTAAAATTCCGCAGA
>NZ_LMCK01000077.1:51138-51609 GCF_001623165.1 Pseudovibrio sp. WM33 | reverse complement strand
CCTTGGAGTGCCGTTCACAGTGATCTAATCAAGAGACACAATATTGGTTTCAACCGGTGGTGGAGAGGCGACGCTGCGTGTCGCGTGACTGGAAAATCCTTTAGGGAAGGACGTGCCAGACAACGCATCAGTCAAAATTCCGCAGGTCTTATTCAGTGCCTCTAGGCGGTCAGATAATGCATGGTGCAAAGTGAAGAGAACGTCACGTTCACTGCTGTTCTTCATCCGCTCGCTCAGCACCAGATGCTGCATATAAGCAAGGTTCTGAAGATCAGAAACAGCAAAGTTCACGTCATCAATTTCATTCTGAAGAGTATTTGTGGCGCCACAGGCGCATGCAGAGTCGTCCATATTCAAAGCCTTCTTTTCTGGCTGTTGAAGTTCCGCACGACAGATGAGCTTGTGACGGCCCGCTGGCGAGCGGGAGGTTCACAACCTGGAAAAGACAGGCGAGTTTATTCCCTCCCGAAA
>NZ_LMCK01000077.1:50988-51128 GCF_001623165.1 Pseudovibrio sp. WM33 | reverse complement strand
GCGCCACAGGCGCATGCAGTGTCGTCCATATTCAAAGCCTCGTTGTTGGCTGTTGAAGGACCGCACGACAAATGAGCTTTCTACTGCCCACTGGCGAGCGGGAGGGTAGAAACCTGACAACGACAGGCGGGTTTATTCCC
>NZ_LMCK01000077.1:0-50978 GCF_001623165.1 Pseudovibrio sp. WM33 | reverse complement strand
GGCACAAAAAATCCGCTAGTTGACGGGAGCGGTTACCGCTTTTCAGAGGTTGTGAAGCCTCACATATGAATGTGGAATGGAACGCACCACCTGTCAACGAAAAGTTGCAGGATGATAAGAAGGTGTTGCCGCAGGGATACGCTGGTGAGACCCCACCACCGTCATCCAGCACAAGCGTAGCGCGATGCGGCCACCATCAACTGTTCAGGTTTGGTAAGACATGCGAGGCGGGATCTGACCGCGTCACGATCTAAAGCCGTGCTGGGCTCTGATCTGGGACCCAACGACCTCCGCCTCGCTACCATTCAAGCACAAAACAAACACACAGGGATCCAGTTGAATGGCAAAAGCAAAAAGACAAGCAAGCAGCTATAAATTCGGGATCTTCGCTTAGGATGACACCGAGGGCGCTGCTATGCCTGAAGCCAACCAAACCGCAGAACCTGCAAAAAACCCGACCATGAACACAAAAAACCCCGCTGATTTCTCAGCGGGGTTTTAGAAACCATAGAGGCCGAAGAGTAAATCTTACTCTGCAGAACCTTTAGCTTCAGCAGCTTTTTCAGCAGCTTTTGCAGCTTTTGCAGCATTAGCAGCCGCACGAGCTTCTTCGTTAAGACGCTTTGCGCGTACGTTGGTAGCTTCAACGATACGTGCGGACTTACCGCGACGCTCACGCAGGTAGTAAAGCTTCGCACGACGGACTTTACCGCGGCGAATGATTTCCACGCCTTCAAGCATTGGGCTGAAGATTGGGAATACACGCTCTACACCTTCGCCGTAAGAAATCTTACGAACGGTGAAGCTTTCGTTGATGCCGCCGCCGGAGCGTGCGATGCATACGCCTTCGTAGGCCTGCACACGAGTACGAGTACCTTCGGTAACGCGTACGAGAACACGTAGCGTATCACCTGGAGAGAACTCAGGAAGCGTACGCTTCTCTTCGATGCGAGCCATTTCTTCGGCGTCGAGCTGCTCAATGATATTCATGGCAGTTTCTTCCATTTTAAATATTGGTCAGAGCGTCCCTCAATGGTCGAGCCACCGGGACGTGTTCACCAAACCTTGGCATTATGCCGGGAAGTGAAGTGGAACTAGGACCCTAGCGGCAAACGCCAGACAGAATCCACTCCAGTCGGCGCGGGTTTAGCCGATTTTTGTAGGTTTGTCATGAAAAAAGTGTAGAAAATCCGCTATCCACGGCTATTTTCAAGGTAATCCTTCCAAAGATCTGGCCGTCTTTCTTGAGTAATCTTTTCAGACATCTCAAGGCGCCACTGATCAATCAGTTTATGATTACCACTTTTAAGAATAGATGGGACTTCCTGCCCTTCAAATTCGACAGGCCGCGTATAATGTGGGTGCTCAAGTAAGCCATTCTCAAAGCTTTCAGATTCGCCGCTCTCTTTATTTCCCATAACACCGGGAAGAAGGCGGACAATGCTGTCCAAAACCACGTGAGCAGCAACTTCTCCTCCTGAGAGAATGTAGTCGCCAATAGACACTTCCTCGAGTTGGCGCCCTTCTATGACGCGCTCATCAACACCTTCAAAACGACCGCAGACGATGATCACACCCGGTCCATCAGCCAGTTCCCGGGCTTTTGCCTGCGTAAATGGCTTACCGCGTGGGCTCATGAGCAACCGTGGACGTGTATCCTCATCCTCAGTCACATCATCAATTGCTTTGCCAAGAATATCAGGCCGCAGAACCATGCCAGCGCCACCGCCAGCAGGCGTGTCATCAACCGAGCGATGCTTATCAGTCGCGTAATCGCGAATGTTGTTCGCTATAAGAGACCAATCCCCGCGCTCCAACGCACGTCCAGACATGCTCATTGCCAGATTTCCCGGAAACATCTCAGGATACAGCGTCAAGATGGATGCACGAAAGGTCATAGGATACCCGTTGCTCAAGTAAGGTCAGTCTCTGGAATGTATTTTGATGCACAAACTGCAAAAATCACGCTGATGATCTCAGCAATGTCTGCATCTGGTAATGCGAAAAATCAGCCTGCTTCTGGCTTAGAGCCATCTTCGGGTTCTTTTTCACCTTCATCATAAAAGCCTTCGGGAGCATGGACCTCCACATATCCCTCTTTGAGGTCAATGGTAGGAACAACAGCTTTTGTGAATGGAAACATAAGAGAATTGCCGCTCTTCGGGGCAACTTCAATCAAATCACCTGCGCCAAAGTTCAAAAGAGCCAACACAGTTCCAATTGCCTCACCCTTCTCATCAATGGCTTTTAGGCCAATGAGATCAGTGTGATAGAACTCGTCTTCGTCTTCTGTTTCAGGCAGTTTTTCGCGAGCGATATAAAGCTTCATCCCATTGAGGACTTCTGCTTCATTGCGGGTATTCACACCCTCAAACTTGGTAACCACCACAGTTTTTTGAATGCGAGCCTTCTTAACTTTAAATTTGCGGCTACCGTCAGCACTTTCGAGCTTACCGTAATCGCCAAAAGAAAGCGGGTCATCACCAAATGGTTTGACCCGCACTTCTCCACGTATGCCGTGAGCAGCCCCGATCTGAGCCATTAGAATGCGGTCTTCAGGCTTGTTTGCCATTGCCGGCGTCTCCTTCTCAGATCGGGTATGCATATATTATTCGGAAGCTGCTGGTGCTTCAGCAGCAGCTTCTTCAGCAGCAGCTTTTGCTTCAGCTTCTGCAGCCAGCTTCTCGTCAAGACGCTCTTGAGCTTTCTTGCCGAGTTTAGCTTTATTTGGGTTGTTGCGTGGCTCACGCTTCATCAGGCCAGCAGCGTCCAGGAAACGCAGAACGCGGTCAGTAGGCTGTGCGCCATGACCAAGCCAATGCTTGATGCGCTCTTCATTCAGCTCAACGCGGTTGTCTGCATCTTTAGGAAGCATTGGGTTGTAACGACCAACGATTTCGATGAAACGACCGTCGCGTGGGGAGCGAACGTCTGCAATTACGACACGGTAGAAAGGACGCTTTTTAGTGCCACCGCGTGCGAGGCGAATTTTAGTAGCCATTGTTTATTTACTCCTAGGTATTCAGTCTGTGCTGTGTTCAGCAGCAATAGCTTCATGATGCCGAATGACTTCCTTCACGATGAAGTTCAGGAACTTTTCAGCAAAGTCAGGATCAAGATTGGCCTCGGCCGCGAGACGGCGCAGACGCTCAATCTGAAGTTTTTCACGGGCCGGGTCAGCCGGTGGAAGACCATGGGTAGCTTTCAGCTCCCCAACAGCCTGTGTGCAACGAAATCGTTCAGCCAACATATGCACCAGAGCAGCGTCAATGTTGTCGATGCTGGAGCGAAGTCCACCAAGGATCACCTTGGCTTCTTCAGTTTTGTCGATCTCGCTCAATTACTTTTTCCCCTTGCCGAGCCCTGGCAAACCAGATGCTCCACCAAGACCGGGCAATTTAGGGCCGCCAGCTCCTGGCAATCCCCCGGGAAGCCCACCACCCGGTAATCCTTTAGGCATTTCCATGCCGCCCGGCAGTTGACCGGATTTAGCCATCTGCTCAAGCGCTTTAGGGTCGATGTTCGGCATTCCGCCGCCCATGCCTGGCATACCGCCACCCATAGCGCCCATCATCTTGCCGAGCATGCCCTTGCCTTTGCCCTTACCCATGGCCTTCATCATATCGGCCATCTGGCGGTGCATTTTCAAAAGCTTATTAACTTCAGCGACCTGCACACCAGAACCTGCAGCAATACGCTTTTTGCGACTTGCTTTAAGCAGTTCAGGCTTGGCACGCTCTTTCTTGGTCATAGAGGAGATGATCGCCATCTGGCGTTTGAACATGTTCTCATCAAGGTTGGCGGAAGCAAGCTGCTTCTTCATTTTGCCAACACCTGGAAGCATGCCCATCATGCCGGACATTCCGCCCATCTTTTCCATCTGCTTCAGCTGTTCAGAAAGATCGTTCAGGTCAAAGTGACCCTTCTGCATCTTCCGAGCCATCTCTGCGGCTTTTTCCGCATCAATCGCTTCAGCAGCCTTTTCAACGAGCGAAACAATGTCGCCCATTCCAAGAATGCGATCAGCAATACGCTTTGGATGGAAATCTTCGAGCTCATCAGATTTTTCACCGGTACCAATCAGTTTGATCGGCTTGCCGGTAACAGCACGCATGGAAAGCGCCGCACCACCGCGACCGTCACCATCCATACGGGTGAGCATGATACCCGTGATAGAGCAGCGCTCATCAAAGCTCTTCGCCAGATTAACGGCATCCTGACCAGTCAGAGCATCGGCAACAAGCAGAATTTCATGTGGGTTGGACGCAGCTTTAATCTGCTCCATCTCCAGCATAAGAGGCTCATCAATGTGGCCACGACCCGCTGTATCGAGCATAACCACATCATAACCGCCAAGCTTCGCTGCATTCAGCGCCCGCTTTGCGATATCAACTGGCTGCTGCCCTTCAATGATAGGAAGCGTATCAACTTGGTTCTGTTCACCCAGAACCTTCAACTGCTCTTGCGCTGCCGGACGGCGCGTATCAAGAGAAGCCATCAGAACTTTGCGCTTATCGCGCTGTGTCAGACGACGTGCAATCTTGCCGGTTGCAGTGGTTTTACCCGCACCCTGCAGACCAACCATCATGATGCAAACCGGAGCCGGGGCATTCAGGTCGATCGGATGAGATTCCTCACCGAGCATCTCAATAAGCTGGTCATGCACGATCTTAACGACCATCTGACCCGGCTTAATGGACTTAACAACCTCTGCACCAACAGCGCGGTGTTTCACCTTGTCGACAAAAGAACGCACGATCGGCAGCGCCACATCAGCCTCAATGAGCGCGCGGCGAACTTCGCGCAGCGCTTCATTAACATCGGATTCAGAAAGCGCACCGCGTTTTGTGAGCTTATCTAGAATGCCGCCTAGGCGATCTGACAGATTATCGAACATGTCGTTCCTTTAAAATCTCGTTTCTGCACAAACACCTGAAGAAAACCAACTGGTGTCGTACACTCGTTCCTAGTGAATTTGGTGTCACTAAGCCAAAATTGCCACGGCAAATCAAATGCACATAGCAAAAAATCACCCGAGGGCGCAACGCGCTGTCGGGTGTTGACTTCTGGGATCTCTTTATACCTTTTCGGGTCCCAGTCAGTGGCTCCAGTATTCACATAGAAGGAGTTAGGTCGGGTATCTACGAGAATACAGGTGCCGAGTCAAGCAAAACCGCCATTTGTTGGAGATTGTATAAGCTTGGATAAAAAGGAAAACTCACAGATGCACCAGGTTTCCTGCCAAGCTGGCTCACAATCAGCCAAAAAAGAGGCGATTTAACGATGCTGTTCCGAAAGAACTATCTGTTTTTGCTGTCTCTTATTGTTCTGATCATCGGCTTCCTGCTCTATTGGGCCAACACCTATGTGTCCCCCTCTATCACGTTCAACCCAAGCGATATTGGCGAAGACCCCGAAGCATACATTGCACGGGTCGAAAGCCGCTTTACAGATATTAAGCCCGGTCTCGAAAAGCAAATCATCTGGCAAAATCCAGACACCAAAGCCAAAACGGATTATGCCGTTGTCTACATGCACGGCTTTTCTGCCAGCAAAGATGAGATCAGACCCGTTCCCGACCTCGTCGCCAGCTCCATTCAGGCCAATCTCTATTACACACGCCTTCCCGGTCATGCCCGCACACCTGCAGCCATGGGAGAGCCTAATGTCGATGACTATTTCAATGCCTTAGCCGAAGCTCTTACAATAGGAAAAGCTATCGGCAACAAAGTCATCATCATCAGCACTTCATTCGGTGGCTCTTTGACAGCATGGATGGATCTGACTGATCACGCCCTTAAAGAGGACGTGGAAGCAATCGTCCTCATCTCTCCGGTCTTTGAACTGGCCGCAGCAGGAACCTCCCTGCTCACATATCCACTAGCAGAGTACTATACCCCAATCATAGTGGGTCGGTATCGTGTTGCAGACCCTAACGCCACCTTCGAAGAAATCTACGCGTGGACCAACGCTTATCCCTCAACCGCCCTGCTTCCTCTTGCTGAAACGGTCAAATTGGTGGGCAGTCTGGATGCAGCAAACGCGACCATCCCGACTATGTTCATCTATGATATTCGCGACCAAACATCGGATGAGCACACCACAGCTAAGTTCTTTGAAAATTGGGGCGCACCAAAGCACCGGCTCCTCATAACCGAGTCCGCTGGCAATCATCACGTCATCGCAGGCAATATCACCAATCCTGAAAATAACCTGCTCGTCTCCAACGCAATCATCGAGTGGCTCGGGTCCAGAGACGTACCCACAGTTTACTCTCAATAACGCGTCCAGATGCGCTGATTTGATATTTCAACCAAAGCTGGAATAAGCTGGTGCCGTTAAGGAACAAAGGCACCCCATATGCTATTTAGATATTTCATTTTTGTAGTACTGATTTTACTCGTAGGAGGCACAATTGCCTTCATGGCAGGCCCAAGAGAACCACGCGATACAGAGATCACCTTCAAACCCGAAATTATGGGTGATGATCTCGAAGTGTATCTTTCAGAGAGTGAGGCCAAGTTTCAGGATATTCGTTCTGACACGGCCAAAGAGATCATCTGGTTCAATGGTAAGAAGAACAGCAAAACACCTCTTTCAATAATTTACGTCCACGGCTTTTCCGCCAGTAAACACGAGATCCGCCCTGTACCGGACCGCGTTGCAAATGAGATGGGCGCCAATCTTTTCTTCACCCGCCTGACTGGCCATGGCCGCTCGGGTGAAGCGATGGCAGAAGCCTCATTGAACGACTGGGTCAACGACCTCGCTGAAGCGGTCGAAATTGGCCGGCGCATTGGTGAGAAGACAATCATCATGTCCACTTCAACCGGTGGCTCACTTGCAGCTTGGCTCGCGATGCAGGACCACCCGCTGAAAGATGATGTGGCCGCAATGGTGTTTGTCTCACCAAACTTTGGTGTCAAAGCAGCAGGCGGATTCTTGCTCGATATGCCGTTCGCAAGACACTATGTCCCTCTGATCATTGGCAAAACCCGCTCGTCTTCTAAAGCACCATCTAAAGAAGAGCAAATGGGCTGGACCATCAGCTACCCAAGTGTAGCCCTCCTCCCAATGGCAACCACAATCTCAGTTTTGCAGGAACAAGACCCGGCAAACGCAAGCGTACCTGCCCTGTTCATCTACAGTGAAAAGGATGAAACCATCGACGCAGCACTCACCAATATCGCCTATGACAAATGGGGCGCACCAAAACAGCGTCTGCTTATCGAAAGCTCCGGTGACGACAACAACCACGTCATCGCAGGCGACATCATCAGCCCACAAAACAACGACCTCGTGGTCTCCACCACAGTCCAATGGCTGAGCGATCAACTACTTTAATACAAACGAAAAACGGGCGAGAAATCCCTCGCCCGTTCAAAACTCAACATTTTCAGTAATGCTTACTGCGAATAATCGCGCGCACCAAATACCGCAGAACCGACACGCACATGTGTTGCACCATGTTGAACGGCAATTGGGTAATCAGAAGACATTCCCATGGAGAGCTTTTCCAGACCGTTCCGCTTTGCGATTTTCTCTAGCAACGCGAAATGCATGCCCGGTGCTTCGTCAACTGGCGGAATGCACATCAGGCCTTCAATCTCCAGCCCATATTCATCACGACACTTCGCGATAAACGCATCCGCGTCCTTTGGAGGGATACCAGCCTTCTGGTCTTCTTCCCCGGTATTAACCTGAATGAACAGCTTTGGCGTCTTGCCTTGCTTATCCATCTCAACTTTCAGCGCTTTAGCAATCTTATCCCGGTCCACAGTGTGGATCACGTCAAAGGTCTGGATAGCTTCTTTCGCCTTGTTGGACTGAAGCGGGCCGATCAGATGCAACTCAACACCTTCAAACTCCTCACGAAGCCCAGGCCATTTGCCCATTGCTTCCTGAACCCGGTTTTCACCAAACACACGCTGTCCAGCTTCTAAAACCGGCTTAATATCTGAAGCTTCGAATGTTTTTGAGACTGCAATCAACGTTACAGAGCCGTTCGGACGTTCAACATCCGCCTCAGCTTTTCCGATGTTTTCCTTAACCTCTTTAAGGCGAAGTGCAGCAGCGTCACTCATTCCTAACTCCAGCGAAAAATCCATATTGGAGACATGAAATGCGCTCCCTAAGGTCTAAAAGCAAGAGTAGTTGCACATCATTGAGAAATTTCTGACAAATCTTCTTGGTTTTTCCTCTGTCTACCGCTTGACCAAGCTGGCAATTTCTGGTGACAGTCCGAGCAAACCTAATTTGCTTGATCAGGGCAAAAATCAAACACACGGCGGAATAAATGGCTACGGATAGGTATAATGCACGCGCAACGGAAGCGCGCTGGCAAAAAGTATGGGACGAAAAGAACGTCTTCGAGACGGACAACGATGATCCGCGCGAAAAATACTACGTACTAGAGATGTTCCCTTACCCATCCGGTCGACTACACATGGGGCACGTGCGCAACTACTCCATGGGTGATGTGGTTGCACGCTTCAAACGCGCACGCGGCTACAACGTTTTGCACCCTATGGGTTGGGATGCATTCGGCATGCCTGCGGAAAACGCAGCGGCTGAAAAGAAGGTTCACCCAAAGGGCTGGACCTACGACAACATTGCAGCAATGCGCGGTCAGCTGAAAACAATCGGTCTGTCGTTTGACTGGAGCCGCGAATTCGCAACCTGCGATGAAGACTACTACGCACAGCAGCAGGCCCTGTTCCTGGACTTTCTGGAAGCTGGCTTGGTTTACCGCAAAAACGCAAAGGTAAACTGGGATCCAGTCGACATGACCGTTCTGGCAAACGAACAGGTGATCGACGGCAAAGGCTGGCGCTCTGGCGCAGAAGTTGAACAGAAAGACTTGACCCAGTGGTTCTTCAAGATCTCTGATCATTCCGAAGAGCTGTTGGAAGCAATCGACACTCTGACTGAATGGCCTGAAAAAGTTCGTCTCATGCAGAAGAACTGGATCGGCAAATCTGTTGGTCTGAAAGTCAATTTCGAGTTCACCGAAACCGCTCCAACCGGTGATGAGAATCTGGAGATATTTACGACCCGTCCGGACACGCTGTACGGCGCGTCCTTCATGGGCCTGTCACCAGATCATCCAATTACGCAGAAACTGTCTGAAGACAACGCAGAACTGCAGGCGTTCATTGCTGAATGTCGCCGTATTGGCACGACAGCTGAAGCAATTGAAACCGCAGAAAAGCTTGGCTTCGACACCGGCCTGCGCGTCAAACATCCGCTGAATCCATCTTGGGAGCTGCCAGTCTATGTGGCAAACTTCATCCTGATGGATTACGGCACAGGCGCGATCTTCGCATGTCCTGCACACGATCAGCGCGATCTGGACTTCGCCTACAAGTACAAGCTGCCAGTCAAAGCAGTTGTGCTGCCAGAAGGTGAAGATCCGGCCACATTCGATGTTGGCACCGAAGCTTACACCGGCGAAGGCTCCATCTTTAATTCCGAGTTCATGGACGGTATGTCCATCGAGGATGCGAAGAATGCTGTTTCTGACAAGCTGGAAGCGCAAGAAGCCAAAGGCAAACAACAGGCGCACCGCGAAACAAACTACCGTCTGCGCGACTGGGGTATCTCCCGGCAGCGCTACTGGGGTTGTCCGATCCCTGTCATCCACTGTGATGACTGTGGTGTTCAGCCAGCGCCAAAAGAAAGCCTGCCAATTGTTCTGCCGGAAGATGTCACTTTCGACCGTCCGGGCAACCCGTTGGATCGTCATCCAACATGGCGCAATGTGAAATGCCCATGCTGTGGCAAGGATGCTCAGCGTGAAACCGATACCATGGACACCTTCGTGGATTCCTCCTGGTACTTCGCACGCTTCACTGATCCGAAGAACAGCAATCCGACCGATCCAAAGGTGGCTTCTGAATGGCTGCCTGTTGATCAGTACATCGGTGGCATCGAGCACGCGATCCTGCACCTGCTCTACTCCCGCTTCTTTGCACGCGCCATGCAGATCACCAAACATCTGGATGTGAAAGAGCCATTCAAAGGCCTCTTCACACAGGGCATGGTGAACCATGAGACCTACAAAGACCCTGATGGAAAATGGGTAACACCAGCTGAGATCAACATCATCAGCACCGAAGGCGACAGAAAAGCGGTTCACGCAGAAACCGGCGCTCCAGTTACCATTGGTTCCATCGAGAAGATGTCCAAGTCGAAGAAGAACGTTGTTGACCCAACCGACATCATCGACACCTACGGCGCTGATACAGCACGTCTCTTCGTTCTGTCTGACAGCCCGCCAGAGCGCGACATCATCTGGACAGAAGATGGCGTAATCGGTGCATGGCGTCACGTACAGCGCGTATGGCGTATCATTGGTGAAGTCTCTGAAAAGACTGAAGCCAACATCGCAAGACCTGCTGAGTTCAGTGATGAAGCAACAGCCCTGCGCCGTGCTTCTCATAAAACTCTGGCTGCCATCACAAAAGACTTTGATGGCCTTGGCTTCAACCGTGCTGTTGCCCGTCTTTATGAGTTCACCAACGCGATCAGCAAGGCGCTTCAATCAGACCTGTCCAAACCGGACATGGCATATGCTCTGCGCGAAGCAACTGGCTTCCTCCTGCAGCTCATGGAACCAATCACACCTCACCTTTCTGAGGAATGCTGGTCCATACTTGGCAATGAAGGACTGGTATCCACATCAAACTGGCCGGTTGTCCAAGAGGATCTGCTGGTAGAAAACACCATTACGCTTCCGATTCAAATCAATGGGAAGAAAAAAGGTGAGCTTTCTGTAGCAAGAGACTCTTCCAAAGAGCAGGTAGAAGAAGCTACTCTGGCACATGAGGCTGTTCAGAAAGCTCTGGATGGCAAGGCCCCACGTAAAATCATCGTGGTACCTCAGAGGATTGTAAATGTCGTTGTTTGATCGCCCTGCTAAATCAGGTCGCCCTTCCCGCCGGGTTCTACTCGGCGGGGCAACAATTGTTGCGGGTGCCCTTCTTCTTTCTGGCTGCCAGTTCCGTCCGCTCTATGGCGTTAGCCCAACGCTGTTAGGCGATGGCTCGGAGCAGACCCAGACCGTCCAGGCTCAAATGGCGGCAATTTCCATGAAGTTCCCAAGCTATGGGGATTCAGGGTCTATCAAGCGTATCAATCAGGTTCTGCGCAATCAGCTGATTTTCGCGTTCACACGTGGTGGTGATGCTCTGCCGCCAAAGTATCGTTTGGAAATCCTGACAGACAAGCGCCGTGCTGAAGTGGGCGTTGAGCAGCTGGCCGACGTGCCAACCGCTTACAACATCACCGTCAACACCAGCTTCGTTCTGGCAGATATCCAGACAGATCGTACGCTCTACACTGGCCGCTCCTTTGCCTCTGCATCCTTTGACTTTTCCAGTCAGCGCTTTGCAAACCTGAGAGCAGAACGAGATGCAGAAGACCGTGCTACCAAGGTTGTCGCTGCTGACATCAACACCCGCATAGCAAGCTTCTTTGCAACTCATCCTGTAGAGCCTGTAGAATAGGACCACTATGGTAGCCCTCAAAGCTGCTGAAATTGACCGGTACATCGCCAACCCGCCAGACTCCGTAAACCTCATTCTTGTTTATGGACCAGACACCGGGTTGGTGAATGAGCGAGCGCAAGCACTCATCTCCAAAGCAGCCTCCGAGAATGATGATCCGTTCTCCCAAGTCAAACTGGACGCTGCTGACATCGCTGCAGACCCAAGCAGATTGATCGATGAGGCCCTGACCATTCCCCTCTTTGGTGGCCGTCGCACAATCTGGGTCCGCGAAAACGGCACCAAGAGCGTGCTGCCAGCCGTCGAACCGCTTCTCAAAAACAACGACTTTTCTGCCTTCATCGTGATTGAAGCTGGAGACCTGAAAAAGACTGCAGGCCTGCGCAAAAAGATCGAAGCCAGCAAAACCGCTGTCGCCATCCCTTGCTTTGCAGACACAGCACGCGATGTAGATCGTCTGATTGATGAAGAAACCCAGTCAGCAAACCTGCAAATCAGCAAAGAAGCCCGCATGGCGCTTCACACTCTGCTTGGCGCTGACCGCATTGCAAGCCGCGGAGAACTCAAGAAATTGTGCCTCTACGCGATGAATGACAATCGCATTGAGGTGCATCATGTCGAAGAGATCATTGGCGATGCTTCTGCCTTCGCCATGGATGAGCTAATCGATGCTGCAGCTTTGGGTGACACGATCACGTTGGACCACGGCCTGGAGCGCCTCTCAGCCTCAGGGACGGACGTTGGCGTGATAGCCTCTCAAGCCCTCAGACATTTCCAAATGCTTCACCTGTGCCGCTTAAAAGCCAATCAACGCATTGCTGTAGAAGATGTTATTGGCGGCGTGCGTCCTCCAATCTTCTGGAAGCGTCGCTCGAAGATTGTCAGACAAGTTGAGATCTGGAATGAAGACTTTCTGGAACGCGCTCTGACCCGTCTCAACGACGCTGTAAAAGAGGCGCGCTTCAACGCCAATCTCTCAACTGCGATTGTGTCTCATACCCTTCTGGCAATTGCTCAGGTAGCTAAAGCCTCAAACAGACGACGATAAACACGCGGAAGGTGGGTCGCCACCTTCCTCACAAACAACAACAATATTCGCGCAAAGCGAAGTCACAGGCACTCCTATGTCTCACTCACTCATCCACTGGATCAGGCTGAAGTTCGCTCAACACGAACTTTGGGCAATCAACTTCGCGCTCCTGCGCCCTCAATTGTCGCTTTTTGGAGCAGCATCATTGTGGGCCTGGATTTTCCCGCCATTGCTCAGCTTTGGTGTCTTAATCGGCTACCTCATGCAGAACTACGCGGCACTGGGATCAATCATAAATCTGATCATAGGCCTCCCCGCGCTGATCCTCTTGGCTTATTGGGTTTTCCGTTGGTACTTCATTTGCCTGGGTTTGATGTTCGGCCGTCGCAATATGGCTGAGAAGAAGAGAGCAGAAGTCAGTGCACGCATTGAAAAACTGCTTCCAGTCGTAGGCTAAATTCCAACTAAGAAAATCATTTCTTTTCCGAATCTAAAAAGGCCGCACCTCAGTTAAGAGACGCGGCCTTTTCTAAAATTCCGATAGCAGAAACAATCAGTTCTGAATGCCCAGCAAGCGACAGACTTCGTCCAGTTGCTCTACATTCTTGTACTTGATCTTAAGCTCACCAGTGCCCTTATCAGTCTTGTGAGCAATAGCCACCTTAAGGCCCAAACCATCAGCCAGACGCTTTTCTAACGCGCGTGTATCCGCATCCTTCTCAGGCTTCGGAGCAGCTTCTTTCTTCTCGAACAAGTCAGGGTTCTGAGCCAGACGCTCTGCATCACGAACTGTGAGCCCCTTCTCCACGATCAGCTCAGCCAAAGCCGCAGGATCTTCTGCAGTGATCAATGCACGTGCATGACCAGCAGTGAGAAGCCCTTCTGCAAGATAGTCCTTCACAGAGTTTGGCAGTTTCAGCAAACGCAGTGTGTTGGCCACATGGCTCCGGCTCTTACCGATAACCTTGGAGAGTTCAACCTGGCTGTAAGAAAACTCTTCGATCAGCTGATCATAACCCAACGCTTCTTCGATAGGATTCAGGTCTGCACGCTGAACATTCTCGATGATCGCAAGTTCCAGCGCTTCCTGATCAGTCACCTCACGGATGACAACAGGTGCATCATGCAAACCAGCCTTTTGAGCTGCACGCCAACGACGCTCACCAGCAATGATCTCGAAATGACCCGGCTTATTCGGACGAGGACGCACCAGAATTGGCTGCACAATCCCCTTCTGACGAACGGATTCGGTCAGGTTATTCAGATCATCTTCTACAAATGATTTGCGTGGGTTACGTGGGTTCGGCTGAAGGTACTCAATCGGCACCTTCCGCACATCACGGTTACGTTCTGGAGTGGAGACAGCTGGCTCTGAGTTTACGTCACCCAACAGCGTTGCAAGGCCGCGCCCTAGTCGCTTATTGGTACGCCCTGCTTCCTCAGTTTTCGCCATTTCAATTCCACCTATCTACATTCTAGGAGCTCGGGAGTCAGCAGCCCCTTCCCGCACGCTCTGCGGGTCAAATAACAAATCTCTTTAAAGTAGAAGCGGCAGCCAGATCAGGCAGCCGCCATCCGCATGTCACGCTCTCGCTGAATAATTTCGGAAGCGAGTCGTAAATAAGCCTGCGAACCGGAACACTTCAAATCATAAAGCAAAGCAGGCTTGCCATAAGATGGAGCCTCGGAAACACGTACGTTCCGTGGAATCACAGTCTCATAGACTGCATCACCCATCGTCTCACGCACATCCTGTACAACCTGACTGGAGAGATTGTTACGGCTGTCATACATGGTCAACACAATGCCATGGATGCTCAGCTCTGAATTGAGAGACTGCTTCACCTGTTCAACGGTGCTAAGCAGCTGGCTTAGACCTTCCAGAGCAAAAAACTCGCACTGCAACGGTACAAGAATGCTGTGAGATGCCGATAAGGCATTGATAGTCAAGAGGTTTAACGACGGCGGACAGTCCACTAGAATATATGAATACCCTTGTGCCCTACCCATCTCAGCTGCCTGCGCCATACCTGAAATTGCATTCCGTAATCGGAACGTCCGGTCAGGTGCAGAAGAAATCTCCAACTCAACACCCAGCAAATCCATCGTTGATGGAGCAATCCATAAACGCGGAACAGCAGTTTCCAGAACAGTTTGCTCTAGCGTCGAATCTCCGCTCAAAACATCATAGGTAGAATATTCACGATCGACGCGATCAATCCCTAACCCTGTCGACGCATTGCCTTGCGGATCCAGGTCAATAATCAGGACGCGTTCGCCAATTGCGGCAAGCGCTGTGCCAAGATTAATGGCTGTTGTCGTCTTGCCTACGCCACCCTTCTGGTTGGCGATAGTCAATACACGTGGAGATTGCGGCAGTAAGCTCATCCGACAGCACCCTAGTTAGCGGTTTTCGGGTCAATTTTAGATAGAACCAAAACGCGACTTAGCGGATCTACTAGACTTACTTTTTCTACCAGATCAATTGACCAATCGGCAGATGCTTCTTCAATTTCGCGGCGAAAATCTTGACCTTTGTGGAAAACAGCAGTCGCGCCACGCTGTACAAATTGCGAAGAAAACCCGCAGAGAACCTGTAAAGAAGCTAGTGCACGCGCCGAAACACCCTCAATCGGAGCCTGCCAGTCTTTCGTAACGGCTTCGATTCTACCCGCATGAACTTTGACGTTACAGCCAGTCTCACGTGCCACAGTCCGAAGGAAAGCTGCTTTGCGCTGGTTGCTCTCAACCATATGTACAATGCCCTCTTCCCCTTCCTGCCTCAGCAACATCGCAGTCACCAATCCAGGGAAACCTGCACCGCTTCCGAAATCAATCCAGGAATGTGCATCCGGCAAACTACGCTGAATCTGAATAGAATCGGCCACATGCCGCATCCAGATATCGTTCATCGTAGATGGTGCGATCAGATTCTGTGCAGGTTGCCACTTGAGAACGAGGTCCACGTAGATACTTAGACGTTCAAACGTTTCACGTGAAACATCCTCATACATACGCATGACAGGTGTAATATGGCTGTAATCAGCCCTTTTTTCGAATGACATACTAAACAGCACCAGCAATGTTTTTGCCTGAGCGGCGAATATACGCAAGCAGCAAAGTCAGCGCTGCTGGGGTAATCCCATCCATGCGCGATGCCTGCCCGATGGTTGAAGGGCGCAAAGCTTCAAGCTTCTGACGCACCTCGTTGGAAAGTCCGGTCAGTGAGGTATAGTCAATCCGCTCAGGAATAACCAAGTCCTCATCCCGTTTCAAAGCGGCGATATCAGCTGCCTGACGTTCCAGATAGACGGCATACATCGCATCTATAGAAACTTGTTCGGCACATTTGATATCGACATCTTTCATCTCATCAAAGATCTCAATGAGGTCTTCAAGAGTGATATTTGGATAGGCCAACAAATCAAAGACAGAGCGCTTCACACCATCCTGATTGATCGGCAAGCCATGCTTACGCCCCTCGTTGGGTGTAATTTTGACGGACTGCATCAAATCCTTGGTTTTCCGCAGTTTTTCCATCTTCGTTTCGAAAGCGACTCGACGCGTATCACCAATACATCCCCACTCAAGACCAAGTGGTGTGAGGCGCTGGTCCGCATTGTCTGCACGTAGTGTGAGACGATACTCAGCGCGGGATGTGAACATGCGATACGGCTCAGAAACGCCCCGTGTGATGAGATCATCAACCATCACACCAATGTACCCGTCAGCACGTCCAACAGTCACTGCAGCGCCATCCTGAGATGTTCTGGCAGCATTCAAACCAGCCAACAGACCTTGGGCTCCAGCCTCTTCATAACCGGTAGTACCGTTGATCTGACCCGCGAGATAAAGGCCCTTCTGCTTCTTCACCTCAAGCGTGTTTGTCAGTTCAGTCGGGTCGATGTGATCATACTCAATCGCATAAGCCGGTTTGAAGTACTCAACCTTCTCCAAACCCGGAATGGTGCGCAGAAACTGGATCTGAACATCCTCAGGAAGCGAGGTCGAAATACCATTGGGATAGACTGTTGGATCATCCAGCCCTTCAGGCTCAAGGAAGATCTGATGACCATCACGATCACCGAAGCGAACAATCTTATCTTCGATAGACGGACAATACCGAGGACCCCTGCCCTGGATCTCGCCCGAATACATCGCTGACCGCTTGATGTTGTCGCGAATGATCTGATGCGTCTCTGGGGTCGTACGTGTGATGTAACACGGCACCTGACGGATCTGGATTTTGTCGGTCAGTGTTGAAAATGGAATAGGCTTTTCATCACCTGGCTGCTGCTGAAGGATATCCCAATTGATCGTGCGCCCATCCAGACGTGCCGGAGTGCCTGTCTTCAAACGACCAAGTCGCAGACCAATCTCTTCCAAAGATACAGACAAACCAAGCGCTGGCGCTTCACCGTCACGACCCGCAGGAATTTGCTTATCGCCGATATGGATCAGACCGCGCAGGAACGTGCCGGTCGTGATCACAACCGCCTTGGCCGAAACCCGACGACCATCACCAAGCACGACGCCTTTGAGGATATCACCCTCACGGATCAGCGTGTCAGCTTCACCTTCCACCACATCGAGATTATCAATCGCTTTAATCTCAGCCTGCATCGCTTCGCGATAGAGCTTGCGGTCAGCCTGAGAGCGCGGCCCTTGCACAGCTGGCCCTTTGCGACGATTGAGCATACGGAATTGAATACCGGAAGCATCAGCCACCCGGCCCATCAATCCATCCAGTGCGTCGATTTCTCGAACCAGATGCCCCTTCCCCAAACCGCCAATAGCTGGGTTACATGACATCACACCAACGGTGTCAAAGCGATGAGTTATAAGCGCTGTATGGGCACCCATGCGCGCAGCCGCAGCCGCGGCTTCACAGCCTGCATGGCCGCCGCCAATCACGACAACGTCAAACTCAAGATCAAAATTATCAGACATTTCGGTCCTGCATTTCGCCCATCTAAAAACAGAGAAAGGACAAGCCACACTCTCTGCGAGCCTCTGGACCATATGAAGGCCGCAGATAAAACTTGGGGGAACTAGAAGGGCAACTACCTATTTTCTTGAAGACTTGATACAACAGGTCACGCGCTGGGTCAAAGAAAACAGCGCAGTGAGTCGCCAATGCCGCAGCATTAGTTATCCACGAGACTCACTAGCTTTTCCCCACTGACTCACGATTCCCAATAAATGTTTCACGTGAAACATGGCACTTCTACATCTTTTATTTACCAACGCAGAAGTCACGGAAGATGACATCGAGCAAGTCTTCAACGTCGATTCGACCTGTGATACGCCCCAGTTGATCAGCTGCTCGTCTCAAATCCTCACCTCTCAATTCAATCGGAAAGCCCTCCGCTTGAATACCGTGGTTCAGATCTTCGACACATTGGGTCAGATGAGAACGGTGACGCTCACGAGTGATAAGCGGGTTTTCAATCAACCCTATATTTCGTTCCGCAAACGACTCGAGGCTTGATAGCAGCGCATTCATGCCACCTTCTTCACGAACAGAAACATTGATCTTTTGTGTTGTTTCGAAGGAGTCATGATCAGCATCAGAGCCCAGATCACTCTTGGTATTGAGACGCCAGATCTCTGCACCATTCTTCAGCAAACTCTCCGGCAACTCCTCAGCAGCCACATTAGGCGCATGTGTCCAGAGAATGAGATCAGCTTTTTCTGCATGAACGAGAGCACGACGAATGCCCTCTTTCTCAATCATGCCAGCACTCTCACGGATACCTGCAGTGTCGATCAACGTGACCGGATAACCACCAAGGTCCAGATGTACCTCAAGCACATCACGGGTTGTTCCAGCTTCAGGCGTCACGATCGCCACATCGCGCTGAGCCAACTTGTTCATCAAGCTGGACTTACCCGCATTAGGTGGACCAAGCAGAACAACCTGCAGACCAGAGCGCAGACGCTCCCCTCTCCGCGCATCAGATAGGTGGGCAACAATCTGGTCACGAAGCTTCGCCAACTCCACCCAGATTTCGTCAGCCACAGAATCTGGAATATCGTCTTCATCAGAAAAATCGAGCTCAGCCTCAATCATCGCACGGCTGCGGATCAACGTTTCGCGCCACTGCGAATAGAGGTCTCCGAGTGCACCATCCATCTGACGCTGAGCCTGCCGACGCTGCGCATCGGTCTCCGCATCGATCAGATCCGCAAGCCCCTCAACCTCAGTCAGGTCGAGTTTGTTGTTATGAAATGCCCGGCGTGTGAACTCACCCTGCTCAGCCGGTCGTGTCTTTTCAAAGGTGGAAAGCGCACGCAGCACCGCAGCAACAACAGCTCGCCCGCCATGGCAATGTAGCTCGACAGTGTCTTCGCCAGTGAAACTTCCAGGGCCTTCGAACCACAAAATCAGCGCATGATCCAAAACAGAACCATCTACAGGGTCCCATAATTTCTTAAGGCATGATTCACGTGAAACGGGGAATTTACCCTTAATCAGCTTTCTCAGGATTGGCCCGGACTGTGGACCTGATAAACGGATAACAGCAACGCCTGAAGGAAGTGCGCCGCTAGAAACTGCGTAGATGGTTTCCTGTTGTGTATTCATTCCACCCCCGGTTCTTTAACTGTATGATCTCGTATGAACTGCGTTAAACCTAGCCTTTACGCCAAGCAATACCTTGAACTCAGGATCACCTCTTTATGAGCAGAAATCGCTTAACGAACGCTTCAAGCCCTTACCTTCTTCAACATCAAAATAACCCTGTCCACTGGTGGGAATGGAGCAAGGAAGCACTGGAAGAAGCGCAAAAAACAAACAAGCCAATTCTGCTGTCTGTTGGCTACTCCGCTTGCCATTGGTGCCACGTCATGGCCCATGAAAGTTTTGAGGATGAAGCAACAGCCGCTCTCATGAATGAGCATTTCGTCAACATCAAGGTAGACCGCGAAGAGCGTCCTGACATTGACCAGATCTATATGCAGGCACTCCATATGCTTGGTCAACAGGGTGGCTGGCCACTGACCATGTTCCTCACGCCAGAGGGTGATCCATTCTGGGGTGGTACCTATTTCCCTAATGAAGCACGGCACGGCTCTCCTGCCTTCAAGGATATTCTGACCGCAATTTCACAAAGCTTCATTGCTGATCGCGACACCATTGAAGAGAACCGGCAAGCCATCAGCCAGGCTCTCAACAAGCCACCATCAGAGGCCTCCCCTCTTTCTGGCTTCCTGATCACCGCTGCCGGCAAGCAACTCTTCAACATGCAGGATGAAGAAGAAGGCGGCATGAAGGGTGCACCAAAGTTCCCTCAGGCCTCCGTTCAGGAGCTCATTTTCAGAACTGCCAAGGCGCAAAAAAATACCTTCATGCGTGAGCAGTTTTTGAAAACCACGCGAGCAATTTCACAAGGTGGTATCTACGATCACGTGGAAGGTGGCCTGGCTCGTTACGCAGTCGACTCTATTTGGCTGGTTCCTCATTTCGAAAAGATGCTCTACGACAACGCGCAGTTTATCGAACATCTGTGCTGGGCTTATCAGGAAACGGGTGATGAACTGTTTCACTTCCGAATCCAGGAAGTCGTCGATTGGCTTGAGCGCGACATGAAGCTTCCTGAAGGTGGCTTTGCATCTTCCATGGATGCAGACAGTGAAGGTGTCGAAGGCAAGTTTTATGTCTGGACCTATGATGAGTTGAAGAACCTCGTTCCGGCAGAACACTTCGAGCTGTTCTCTAATGTCTACGACGTCACCCCGGATGGAAACTGGGAAGGCAACATCATCCTCAACCGACGTCACTCCCCTACTCTTCTGGAAGCTGCTGAAGAAGAAGCTCTGGCAACCTGCAGAACAATCCTGCTGGATCACAGAAGCAAACGCATTCCGCCTCACAAAGACGACAAGGTACTGGCCGACTGGAACAGTATGCTCATCTGTGCGCTGGTGAAAGCAAGTGCTCTTACCTCACGTGAAACTATGCGCACTTCCGCTAAGGCTGCTTTCGCCTTCATCACAGAGCATATGTTTATTGATGGAAAGCTCAGTCATTCCTGGCGTCAGGGCCAGCGACTGGAAGTCGGTTTTGCCGCTGACTATGCATGGGCTGCAAGAGCAGCTCTCGCCTTGTACAGATCGGAACCGAATCCATCCGAGAAGCAGAGCTACCTGCAACAGGCAGAAGAGTTCCTGAATATTCTGAAAGAGCGCTTCTCCCATTCCAACGGTGCGTTCTACATGACAGATAAGGACGCCGACGATCTCATCCTCCGCCCCTACCACGCCTATGATGAAGCAACACCAAACTACAACGCCGTAGCAGCTTTTGCCTTCTCAGAACATTGGATCCTGACAGGTGACGCATCTTCTCGTGATGTCGCCGATGGAACCCTGAATGCATTTGCAGCGGATGTTCCAAACAACATCTTCGGCACAGCATCACTGCTTACAGCACTTGATGCACGTACCCGATTCAAGAAAGCGCTTGTGGTTCTGGGAACTGGTTCGGACGCGAATCCAATAATGCAGGCTATACATTCTCAAGCTGATCCTGCCCTCTATGTAGATGTTATTCCTGCTGGTGTGGCTAAGCCGGTGGAGTTGGAAAACTCATCCTGGAACACGGATGAAACCACTGTCTTCATCTGCTCCGAAAAAGGATGCTCCCTACCAACAACAACACCTGAACAGGTGAAAGAGCAGATTTGATCCGCAAATAAGTTAAACGCTGACTCACAGTTTCACGTGAGTCAGCGCTCATAAATATACTTTTGAAAACATGGGTGATTCACGTGAAACATCACAAAATTCACAGATCACCCATACACGAGCATTCAATTACGTTCAGCTCTTAGATACGCTTTCAAAACGATCCTTCGTCAATCGGTAAAGCACATGACGCACCAACGGGTGGTCATCCTCCAACATTTGATGATTAAAATCATCAGCTGGGTTCCTCGTCATACGCAGCCGTTGCATCAGCTTTTGCGAACGCAAGTTTGTCTCCGTCGTGAAGCTAACGATCTCATCAACCTCAAGAGTTTCGAAACCGAATCCAAGCCAGATACGAGCTGCTTCCTGCGCTATCCCCTTCCCCCAGGCATCAGGGATAAGCCGCCAACCAATCTCCACACACGGATCAAACGGAAGTGGTTTTGGATAGGTCGGAATGTTCAAACCACAAAAACCAAGAAACCTACCAGAAGCCCGATCCTCAACAACAGGACATGCAAAACCCAGATCAGCCTGTTTAGCCATCATACGCTCAAGCATATGGGCACTCTCATCGCGAGACATCACATCTGGGAAAAACTCCATGACGCGCGGATCTGAGTTCATCTCATCCATACCGTCCAGATCCCGCTCTTCCCACTTCCGCAACACGAGACGCTCGGTCTCAATACGTGGGCACTTATTAATTAATGTCTCAACCATTCTCTCGTTCCAAATACATCTTTTTTGAAAGCTTATACAAAACGTGTCGGCATAAAGGATGCTCAACAGGCACCCCAGGAAAATCAAAATTCCCAGCTGGGTCAAAGCTCATACCAAGCTTCTCCATCACCCGCCTTGAGTTGTGATTTTGAATAACGGTAAACGCAACAACTTCATCAAGTCCAAGAGTATCGAATCCGAATCCAAGCCAGAATTTTGCTGCTTCTACCGCAATGCCCCTTCCCCACGCCTCGGGAATTAACTGCCAGCCTATCTCGACACAAGGCTCACATGGCAACAGTTCACCATATGAAGGAACATTAAGACCACAGAACCCAAGGAAGTCCCCAGTCTCTTTATCTTCGACGACAGGTAAGCAAAATCCATTTTCGTCCTGCCGTTGGATTGCTCGCTTTAAAGCCTCTTCACTTTCCTCAGCATTAGGCCTTTTACGGAAAAATTCCAAAACTCTGGGATCAGTGTTTAACTTGATCAGCCCATCCAGATCCCGCATCTCCCACTTACGAAGAACAAGGCGCTCAGTCTCAACACGTGGGCATCTATCAATCAATGTCTCAACCATGCACTTGCTCCCGAAAGCTTTCCCTTGAGAGACGATACAAAACATGCCGCCTCAATGGATGCCCCTCATCGATCAAAGGGTGATCAAAGTCTGCCGAAGCATCCCTCACCATTCCCAGCCTCTGCATAACTTTCTCAGAACGCTGATTGATAGCAGAAGTGAAACTTACAATCTCGTCCAAACGAAGAGTTTCGAATCCGAATCTAAGCCAGATCCGCGAGGCTTCCTGAGCAATCCCCCTCCCCCATGCACCGGGTATAAAACGCCATCCGATCTCCACACACGGGTCGAAGGGCAGCGGTTCTGGGTAGGTCGGTACACCGAGCCCACAAAGCCCTAAGAACCTCCCTGACGCCCGTTCCTCAACAACTGGAGTACCAAACCCATACTTCACCTGCTTCGCCATGAGCCGCTCAAACATCCGCTCACTGTCCTGCCGGGACATCACCGCCGGAAAGAATTCCATCACCTGTGGGTCTGCATTCATCTGAACAAGCCCCTCCAGATCCCGAGGCTCCCACCTCCGCAATACAAGCCGCTCAGTCTCAATGCGTGGAGATTTGTCGATGACATCTTCAATCATGGCCCTGCCCCAAGTACCGTTGCCTTGTCATTTTGTAGAGCGCTTGCCTTTTGAGCCTGTCCCCATCCTCAAGCATAGGATGTTCAAACTCTCCAATGCGCTCCATCCCAAGACGCTGCATCACCTTCTCAGAACGATGGTTCTGTATAGGTGTAAAGCTGACAATCTCGTTGAGTTGAAGAGTTTCGAGTCCGAATCCAAGCCATATTTGTGCGGCTTCTGTCGCGATCCCTTTTCCCCACGCACTGTGCAAGAGCCGCCAACCGATTTCAACGCAAGGACCAAATGAGAGATGATCCTGATATCCGGGAACCTTCAATCCGCAATACCCCAGAAAGCGCTCACTCCCCTTTTCAGAGATAACCGAAAAGCAAAACCCATCCCGTTGCTGCGCATCCATGTAACGCGCCAGCATGCTCTCACTCTCAGCATAAGACAGCACCGACGGGTAAAACTCCATCACCCTCAGGTCAGCATTCAACTCTGCCAAACCATCCAGATCGCGCTCTTCCCACTTCCGCAAAACAAGTCGCTCTGTTGTAAGGCGCGGACAACAGTCAATCTTGCTCTCAACCATTGGCTTGCGCCAGAAACTGTTCTGCAGAAATTCGATAAAGCGCATGCCGGCACAAGGGATCATCAGAGGGCACATTGGGAAAGTCGAAGTCCTTAACAGGATCATGCGCCATGCCAAGCTTCTCCATCACTCGCCGCGACTTATAGTTTTGCACGACAACAATGGCGACGATTTCATCTAGCTGAAGTGTTTCGAAACCGAATCCAAGCCAGAACCTAGCCGCTTCAACAGCAATCCCCTTTCCCCATGTCTCTGGGGTAAGCCGCCAACCGATTTCAACGCACGGCTCACATGGCAACGGCCCGCTGTAACTAGGAACGTTGAGACCACAAAATCCAAGAAAAGCATCAGTCTCTTTGTCTTCCACCACATGAAAACAAAAGCCGTGCTTTTCCTCCTATCTCATCATGATCTCAAGAAACTGCCTTGATTCATCTGGCGTATTCAGAGAGCGAAAAAACTCCATCACTCTCGGGTCACCATTCATGCGGACGACACCATCCAGATCTCGCTCTTCCCATCTACGAAGAACAAGCCTTTCGGTTTCAACACGCGGGCATTTATCCAGCAGCACCTCTTCCATATTCCCCTCCCCTTATTTCGTAATCGAATCCAACTATCAAAAGCGTCAAAAATTGGCTTAAAAAATAAAAAAGCCCCGCTCACCGAATTGGCGAGCGGGGCCGAAAAATTCGGTAGGCAGTAAACCTAGGTATTCATAGAGTCGAAGAAGTCATCATTGGACTTGGTCTGACGCAGCTTGTCGAGCAGGAACTCAACAGCATCAACAGTACCCATCTGGCTGAGAATACGGCGCAGAACGAAAGTCTTCTTGAGCTTATCAGCAGGAACAAGAAGTTCTTCCTTACGAGTACCAGAGCGTTGAATATCAACTGCTGGGAAGACGCGCTTATCAGAGATCTTACGATCAAGGATGATTTCGGAGTTACCAGTACCCTTGAATTCTTCGAAGATAACTTCATCCATACGGCTGCCAGTATCAATCAGCGCTGTTGCGATGATGGTCAAAGAACCACCCTCTTCAATGTTACGCGCAGCACCGAAGAAGCGCTTAGGGCGCTGCAGGGCGTTCGCATCAACACCACCGGTCAGAACCTTACCGGAGGAAGGAACAACGGTGTTGTAAGCACGGCCAAGGCGAGTAATGGAATCCAGAAGGATAACAACGTCACGACCATGTTCGGTCAAACGCTTTGCCTTCTCAATAACCATCTCAGCAACCTGAACGTGACGAGTAGCTGGCTCATCAAAGGTTGAAGATACAACTTCACCATCAACTGTACGTTGCATGTCCGTTACTTCTTCCGGACGTTCATCGATCAACAGAACGATGAGGTAACATTCAGGATGATTGGTGGTAATAGATTTCGCAATATTCTGAAGGAATACTGTTTTACCTGTCCGAGGAGGCGCAGTGATCAAAGCACGCTGGCCTTTGCCGAGCGGAGCTACAAGATCAATAATGCGAGAAGAAATATCCTTGGAGGTTGAATTCTCGATTTCAAGATTGAAGCGCTCATCTGGATAAAGCGGTGTCAGGTTATCAAAGTGAACCTTATGTCTCGCTTTTTCAGGGTCTTCAAAGTTGATTTTGTTGACTTTTAGAAGGGCGAAATAACGCTCACCTTCTTTAGGACTACGGATCTGGCCTTCAACAGTATCACCGGTGCGCAGAGAAAAGCGACGGATCTGTGAAGGTGAAACGTAAATATCGTCTGGGCCTGGCAAGTAGTTCGCATCAGGAGAGCGGAGGAATCCAAATCCATCTTGGAGGACCTCTACGACACCTTCGCCGATGATCTCAATATCTTGCTCTGCAAGTCTCTTCAAAATCGCAAACATAAGTTCCTGTTTGCGCATGGTGCTTGCATTTTCAACGTCATGTTCCTCAGCAAAAGCGAGGAGTTCAGTTGCGCTCTTAGTTTTCAGGTCTCTGAGTTTCATTTCCCGCATCAATAGGGATCGTCTTTACTATGGGTTCTGGACTTGATTTAGCTTTAGAAGGATCAAGAACTTTCGAACACAAAACGTTAGGGGGGAATAGCAGCTCATCTAGATACGATATTTATCGACCTTCGAAAATCGCTAGGAGATCAGCGATCACATAAGCTACATCGTGAAGTTGCGGGGACAATAACTAATCGAATTGAATTCGGCAAGTGCTTATTGCCCACTAATTCTCCTAATTTTCCAATATTAAAATTCGAATGTTCGGATCACCTAGGGTTTAAAGATCACTAGGAACACAATTGCAACCATTAATAGTGTCGGTAGTTCATTAATAATTCTAAAGTAGCGCTCACTATTCTTATTTTGATCCTGCGCAAACTTGGTGACATGACGTGAAAGCATCACGTGATATATCGTCATCAGTATAACCAGTGAAAACTTCAGCATAAACCAAAGATCAAAATAAGCATCAAGCAGATAAACCAGCCACAAGCCAAAAATCCAGGTGGCCATCATGGATGGAGCCATAATCGCTTTAAGCAATCGGCGCTCCATGATCTTGAAGGTTTCGCTTTTGTCAGAACCGATTTCAGCGTTCGTGTGATAAACGAAAAGGCGCGGCAAGTAGAACAATCCCGCCATCCAGGCAATCACAGAGATTATGTGGAGGGACTTCGCCCAGGAATATGCATCATCCATGATCCGCGCCTTATCTAATTCGCAGTGTCTGCTTACAGGCCTTTAACCCGCTTCACCATCTCAGCAACATGTTCTGGCGGAGTTTGCGGAACAACGCCATGACCAAGGTTAAAGATGTGCGGACCATTACCCAAAACTTCGAGAGCGTGATCTATTCCAGTTTCCAGCGCACGTCCACCGGCAACAAGGCGCATTGGATCCATATTGCCCTGTACAGGAACAATTTTCTGAATTTCCTGCGCCACTTCTGCCGGAACAGTCCAGTCCAGACCAACTGCATCAACACCAGTGGCTTCAACATAGCGCTTCAAGCGAGCAGCTGATGCTTTCGGGAAACCAATGATCTTTGCGTTTGGACGCTGAGCTTTCACACCATCAACGATCTTGCGGGTTGGACCAACGGACCACTGCTCAAAACCGATATCATCCAGAACACCTGCCCAGGTGTCAAAGATCTGTAGTGCATCTGCACCACCATCAAACTGAGCCACCAGGTACGTGATCGAAGCTTCAACCAGCTGATCAATGAAAGCAGTCAGAAGCTCAGGATCCTGATAGGAGCCGATACGAGCGGCAAACTGGTCCTGGGTGGTATGACCAGCCACAGAATAGCAAGCGATCGTCCACGGGGCTCCGCAGAAGCCCAGAAGGGTGGTTTCAGTCGGTAACTCCGCTCTCAAACGCTCGACTGTGGCAATAACAGGAGCCAAATGCTCCATCGTCCTAGCTTGATCAAGCTTATCAACGAGTTCTGTCGAAAGTGGTTCGAGAACTGGTCCTCGACCCTCCTCAAAATTTACAGGGTAGCCAAGCGCATCTGGAACAACGAAGATGTCAGAAAATAGGATGGCAGCATCAAAGCCATACCGGCGAATGGGTTGGAGAGTAACTTCTGTCGCAAGATCGGTATTGTAGCAGAAGTCGAGAAAATTCGGTGCTTGAGCTCGTACAGCTCTGTACTCAGGCAAATACCGTCCTGCCTGGCGCATCATCCAGATTGGTGGGCGCTCTAGTTTCTCGCCTGCCAAAACGCGCATTACCGCTCTTTCATGAGATTCCATAAATCGCCTCTTTTTCCCAAGCCTGCTTAAAAAGAATCTTCTTATTTGGAAGTTTCTATTTCTATTAGTGAGTGAATAGCAGGGATCAATTTAATTCCACAATTCCTAACTGAGAAAACCCTAATAGGAAAAGTCACAGATCAAAAACAAGCAAGACTCTCAACAGGAGTCGAAAACAAATTGTTTTTTCTAAAGATTCAATAGGTTACAATCTGGAAAATAACCACAGATCACAGTTTATCCCGTATGCTGTGCTGTGAATCTTTTGCGTGGGCAATGTGCAATCCCGTTTATCCAAGTCGTTTCGAAATCAGTATTCTCAAAATATGGAATTGTTGACGGATTAGGGTCAGCGGGCATTAATTTGAAAGCACAGTGAGATTTGGCTAGTTTTTCCAAGTCTCTTAGGAATGTTGAGGATGATACCTTGGGTAACCACTCTAACTACTTCCATTTACACATGGTTTCGGACTCAACAGGCGAAACTTTGATGACAATTGTGCGTGCTGCGACTGCGCAATATGAGAATATTCAGCCCATCGAGCATGTTTACCCGCTGATCCGGCATGACAAACAGTTGAGTAGAGTCCTGGAAGAGATTGAATCTGCACCAGGAATTGTTCTCTACACCCTTGTGGAACAATCCTATGCCCGCCGTCTAGAGCGTAAATGCCAGGATTTGGGGCTGCCATGCGTTAATGTTCTCAAGCCTGTCTATCAGGTCTTCCATAGCTATCTGAACGTCACAGAAACGTGGCGTGTGGGCGGACAGCACGTGATGGATGAGGAATACTTCCAGCGCATGGAAGCGATGAACTACACCATGTTGCATGATGACGGCCAAATCGCAGGGGCTTTGGACGAAGCAGACGTTATTCTCGTCGGCATTAGCCGAACCTCTAAGACGCCAACCTCTATCTATCTGGCAAATAGAGGAATTAAGGCGGCTAACATCCCGCTCATTCCCAATATGCGCCCTCCCCGTCAGCTCCTGAAAGCCAAAAGACCTCTCGTGGTCGGTCTGATGGCCACGGCCGAACGTATTCGGGATATCCGCCAGAACCGCATTTTGTCGCTGGATGCCAAAACAGACAACGACACCTACGTTGATCGCAAATCAATAGCTCAGGAGATTGCGATGTCGAAACGGTTGTGCGCTGAAAATGGTTGGCCGCTCATCGATGTAACGCGTCGCTCTATCGAAGAAACAGCAGCCGAGATCATGGATTTGCTCCGAAAACATAAAAATGAGCAAAAAGAGACAGAAGAATATTGAGAAGCATCGCGCTTTATCCCAATAAACGGCACAAGAAATCCTCAGATTGAGAAAGCAGAGTATGACTCGACTGATTTTAGCGAGCGGAAGTAAAATTCGCGCGACTCTCTTAGAAAATGCAGGCTTAATTTTTGATCGTATTCCAGCAAATGTTGATGAACGACAGATAGAAGAGCCATTGCTTTCCACTGGTGTGGATCCAGAAGTGATTGCAGCTAAATTATCCGTTGCGAAAGCGAAAGAAGTTTCCGCCCGAAATCATGGTGCTTACGTCGTTGGCGCTGATCAGATCCTGGCATTCGAAGGAAAGCGTCTCGTTAAGCCAGAAGATCTGAACGCAGCCCGCAAGCAAATCATGAGCTTTTCTGGCAAAAGTCACGCGCTTCATTCTGCGGCATGTGTTGTTAAAGACGGTGAAGTTGTCTGGGAAGGTATTTCGACGGCAATTCTCAATGTGCGTGAGTTATCAGAAGATTTTCTGGATTGGTACATTGAGCGAACCGGATCCGAAATTCTCTCCAGCGTCGGTGCGTATCAATTGGAAGCTGAAGGCGTGCAGCTCTTTGATAAGATTGAGGGCGATTACTTCACAGTGTTGGGCCTACCTCTCCTGAGCCTCCTCTCTTTCTTGCGCGAGATTGAGGTTTTGAAGAAATGAGGAACGCAGCTGTCACAGGACATCCTATTGGTCACTCAAAATCCCCTCTGATACATGGTTATTGGCTCAAACAGCATGGCATAGAAGGCAGCTACATTGCACAGGATGTACCTCCTGAGACTGCCGAAAGCTTTTACAGCGCATTGGCTGAGCATGGGCTTGTTGGCTGTAACGTGACAATTCCAAACAAAGAGCATGCGTATAAATCTGCTGAGAAGTTGGATGATGCAGCCAAAATGATTGGGGCTGTAAACACGCTTTGGTTGGATGACGCAGGTGTTTTGAATGGCTCAAACACCGACGGTCTTGGCTTTCTAGGAAATCTCGACCAAATGCTGCCCAACTGGGATAACAACGGGAATAAGGCCGTTGTTCTGGGGGCTGGTGGCGCCTCTCGGGCGATTATTTGGGCGTTGCTGTCCAGAGGATACACAGAAGTGTGTATCGCCAACAGAACACTAGAAAAAGCGCAGAAACTTGCAGATCATTTTGGCCCAAATACCATCGCAATTGAATGGGATAGTCTGGGGGAAAAGCTTGGAGAAGCGGATTTTCTGGTCAACACGACCTCTCTTGGTATGTCTGGACAACCAGAATTAAACATTGATCTTGATAACCTGTCGAAATCAGCAGTTGTGACGGATATAGTTTACTCTCCGTTACAAACCAAACTGCTTCGCAATGCTGCTCAGCGTGGCAATTCGACGGTTGATGGTCTGGGAATGCTACTTCACCAAGCTGTACCGGGTTTTGAAAAATGGTTTGGAGTTCGTCCGGAAGTCACCGACGAGCTTCGTGAGATGATCCTGAGAGAAATGGGACTTACCTGAATGGTTATTCTCGGTCTGACTGGCTCGATTGGAATGGGGAAATCAACCACCTCAAAGCTCTTTGCAGAGGCTGGAGCTGCTGTTTATGACGCAGATGCTGCCGTCCATGCGCTTTACACTGGCAAAGCTGTTGAACCTGTTGGCAGCGCCTTTCCCGGTACTGCTAAAGATGGACGGATTGACCGCGAAGCCCTCGGTAAAATCGTCCTTCACGACAAAGCAAAGATGATGCTTCTGGAAAGCCTCATCCACCCGCTCGTTCAGGAAGTTGAAACTGAGTTTCTGCATCAAGCAAAACTAGATCGTCGTAAGGTCGTTGTTCTCGACGTCCCTCTCCTCTTCGAGGTCGGCAAACACAAGGCTGTTGATGCAGTCGTCGTGGTTTCTGCACCATATGATGTGCAGCGTCAGCGTGTTCTTGAAAGACCAGACATGACAGAAGAGAAATTTGAGGCTATCTACGCAAAACAGTTAAACGACGCAGAAAAACGCAAAAAAGCGCATTTTATTGTCGACACTGGCCGAGGCGTTGAGCCGGCCCGTCGTGCAGTGGGTGCCATTATGCGCGCTGTGTCTTCTATCGCTTCTAGAACGGTGTAATTATGCGCGAAATCTCCTTCGATACTGAAACCACAGGCTTGAATCCGCTTGATGGGGATAGGCTGGTTGAAATCGGCGGAGTGGAACTCATAAATTTCATTCCGACAGGCCGGACCTGCCATCTTTACGTCAACCCGCAACGAGATATGCCAGAAGAAGCGTTCCGTATTCACGGCCTCTCTGCTGAGTTCCTCTCCGACAAACCGCTGTTTGTCGATGTAGCTGACGAATTTCTTGATTTTGTTGGAGATTCACGTCTGGTTATTCACAACGCTCCATTCGATATGGGCTTCATCAACATGGAGCTTGGGCGTTGTAATAAACCAAAAATCCCAAATACGCAGGTGCTGGATACTCTAAAGCTCGCACGCAGAAAGTTCCCGACCGGATCAGTATCGCTGGATGCTTTGTGTTCGCGCTACAGCGTGGATAACACAAAGCGCGTATACCACGGCGCGTTGCTCGATGCGGAACTGCTGGCTGAAGTTTATCTGGAGATGAACGGCGGTAAGCAAAAAAATCTCGGCCTGATGCCAGACGATGAAGCGATCGATCTGGATAAACTCAATGATGAGCCGAAAAAGCGCGTCGCAGCCAAGCAACGTCCAAACCCTCTCTCCCCTTCCCTGTCAGAGGAAGAAATTGAGGCACACGCCAAATTCCTTGCTGGAATGAAATCTGACCCTGCCTGGAACAAGTATCTGAAGTAGGTTCCAAACAAAAAGCGCTCCAGATTTCTGAAGCGCTTCAAACTGTTATCAGAGCATAGATGGCAAAACGCGATCTGGTGGACGATGCCCGTCCATAAAGGCTTTGATATTGATGATGACCTTCTCACCCATATCAATACGCCCTTCGATTGTTGCCGAACCCATGTGAGGCAACACAACCACCTTGTCGGATGCCACAAGTTTCGGGTTGATCGCAGGCTCATGCTCAAACACGTCCAGCGCTGCACCTGCAAGCTCACCTGATTCAATCTGACGGATCAGCGCATTTTCATCCACAATCTCACCACGAGCGGTGTTCACGATGTACGCATCAGGCTTCATCAGCTTCAAACGGCGTGCGGAAAGCAAGTGGTAGGTACCCGGCGTATGCGGACAATGGATGGAGACGACATCCATGCGCGCAAGCATCTGATCCAGGCTCTCCCAGAAAGTAGCTTCCAGCTGCTCTTCAAGCTCCAGAGGCTCGCGAATTCGATTGTGGTAATGGATAGACATACCAAACGCTTTTGCGCGTCTGGCGACCGCCTGACCGATCCTGCCCATGCCAATGATACCGAGACGTTTGCCCCAGATACGGCGACCAAGCATCCAGGTTGGAGACCAGCCGTCCCATTCCTTGTTCTCAATCTTCTTCATGCCTTCAGAAAGGCGACGTGGAACAGCGAGAATGAGCGCCATGGTCATGTCTGCGGTGTCTTCAGTCATCACACCAGCAGTATTGGTAACTGCAATACCGCGATTGTTGGCAGAGATAACGTCGATATTGTCGACGCCGTTACCAAAGTTGGCAATCATTTTCAGATTAGGGCCAGCCTGAGCCAAAACCGAAGCGTCAATGCGGTCTGTAACAGTGGGGACAAGAACATCAGCAATTTTGACGGCTTCCACAAGCTCTGCCTGTGTGAACGGCTTATCTTGCTCATTCAAGCGTGTGTCGAAAAGCTCGCGCATGCGTGTTTCAACAACATCCGGCAGTTTCCGCGTCACAACCACAATAGGCTTCTTTTTTGGCATCGTCCCCGCCTTCTGTCAAAAATTCGAAGTTTTTTAACCCTGCCCTAATCACCATATGAGTCAATGACTCAAAGGTCTTACAGGCTGTCAAAGTTTCATTACCAAATGTTCCGGTGAAAACAAGACTTGTCAAACACGTCTACATCTAATAGCAGCCACTATCGGAAATCGCGAGATCTAAGGTATGATACTTGTGTCTCGATTTTAGTGAAAATTACGGATTAGCCTACGGGAAGTTTTGGTATCACTATGAAAAATAAAAGCTTTCGTACTCTTAGTGCCCTTGCAGCTGCTTTTCTATTATTCCTTTTTGTTTCCCCATTCGTAATCACCGCTCAGGCCCAATCTGCGGGTTCTGGTGTATCAGGTCTCCCAGTTCCACGTTTTGTCAGCCTTAAATCTGATAGAGTGAACGTTCGCAAAGGTCCAAGCAGAAACCACGACATTGGTTGGACTTTCGTTCGCAGCAGGCTGCCGGTTGAAGTCATTCAGGAATATGACGACTGGCGCCGCATTCGCGATTGGGAAGGCAAAGACGGCTGGGTTTTCAAAACCTTGCTGACTGGCTACCGCTCTGCACTGGTAACGCCTTGGCTGGGAAATACCGTTGAAACCACCCCTCTCCGCAAGCGGCCTGGCCCGAATGAAGAGATCATCGCGTTTCTTGAGCCTTTGGTTCTTGCTGGTGTTGTTGAGTGCACGGATGGTTACTGCCGCGTTTCCGGCAAAGATTTTGAAGGTTGGATTGATCAGAGCAGATTGTTTGGCGTTTATAAAAACGAGACAATCAATAATTGATCTCAGTTCCAACAACAGTTTAACGAAAAGCCTCTGAGGAAACTTGGAGGCTTTTTGCTATTCACCTGAACAATCAAAGAAATCTAGACAGTTTCCTTTTCTCGCATCAGCTTGTCGGCAGTCTTCAACTCTTTCATGCGTGGCATAGAAACGATGTTGTAACCAGAATCCACAAAGTGAACCTCACCTGTCACTCCACCAGACAACTCTGAGAGAAGGTAGAGACCAGAACCACCAAGCTGTTCGGTTGTAACAGTCTGCTTCAGCGGAGAGTTTGCCTGCTGGAAGTTGAACATCAAACGCGCATCAGAAATACCTGCCCCAGCCAGCGTGCGAACAGGCCCTGCAGATATAGCATTCACGCGGATGCCCTGCTCGCCAAAGTCCATAGCAAGATAGCGCACAGATGCCTCCAATGCGGCCTTGGCAACGCCCATGACGTTATAGTTTGGCATCACGCTGGTCGCGCCACCATACGTCAACGTCAGAATGGAACCACCGTTCGGCATCAAGTCAGCCGCTCGCTTTGCAATCTCTGTGAAGGAGAAACAGGAGATCTGCATAGTGCGGGCAAAATTATCACGGGAAGTGTCTGCATAACGGCCACGCAGTTCAGACTTGTCTGAAAACGCGATCGCGTGCACGAGGAAATCAATGCTCCCCCATTTTTCTTGGAGCTGAGCGAAAACCTTGTCCACGCTATCAATGTCTTCCACATCACATGGAAGAAGCATATCGCATCTAACACTGTCTGCCAGTGGTTTTACGCGTCGGGCGAAGGCGTCACCTTGATAGGTAAACGCCATTTCTGCACCCTGTTCTGCAAGAGTTTTGGCTATGCTCCAGGCAATGCTGTGGTCATTGGCAACGCCCATAATCAGACCACGCTTGCCTTGCATAAGCTTGCTCATAGAAAACTCCTTTAATCAAAAGTTAAAGGAGCTGAGCAAGCTCAGAACCTCAAACTCAGTCTTTGTATCGCTTAAACACGACGGTCGCGTTGGTGCCGCCAAATCCAAAGCCGTTTGAAAGAACGCAATTCAATTCTGCATTATCTACGCGTTCTCTTACGATTGGCATATCCTCAAAATCCGGATCCAATTCTTCAATATGAGCAGAAGCCGCAATGAAGTTGCCTTCCATCATAAGCAAAGAGTAGATCGCTTCATGAACGCCGGCAGCACCCAAAGAGTGACCAGAAAGCGCTTTAGTCGCAGAAATTGGCGGAACCTTGTCACCGAACACGGCGCGGATCGCTTCAATCTCTTTGATGTCACCAACAGGTGTAGAGGTTGCATGTGGATTGATGTAGTCAATGTCACAATCAACGTCTTTAAGCGCAATCTTCATGCAGCGAGCAGCGCCTTCACCACTTGGTGCAACCATGTCGTGACCATCAGAAGTCTGACCGTAACCCACGATTTCCGCATAGATTTTTGCACCGCGTGCTTTTGCATGCTCAAGTTCTTCAAGAACCAGCACACCGCCACCACCAGCAATAACAAAGCCATCACGGTTCTTGTCATATGGACGGGAAGCCGTAGACGGAGTGTCGTTGTACTTGGATGACATTGCGCCCATAGCATCAAACAGGTTGGAGAGTGTCCAGTCCAGTTCTTCGCCACCGCCAGCAAATACCACGTCTTGTTTACCCCATTGGATCAGCTCATAGGCATTACCAATACAGATATTGGTTGTCGCACAAGCTGCGGAAATGGAGTAGTTGACGCCGTGAATTTTAAATGGCGTTGCAAGCGTAGCAGAGTTCGTAGAGCTCATTGCCTTCGGAACAGCGGTCGGCCCGATACGGCGTGGGCCTTTTTCACGGGTGATATCCGCAGCTTCAACGATCGCTTTGGTGGACGGGCCACCAGAACCCATGATCAGGCCAGTGCGGTCATTGGTAACCAGATCTTCGGAAAGACCAGCATCTTCGATGGCCTGCTCCATGGCAATGTAGTTCCATGCAGCGCCTTCACCCATAAAGCGAGAGGTACGACGGCCAAGTTTTTCCAATGGATCCAAGGTAGGTGCGCCATGAACCTGACAACGGAAGCCGAGCTTCTCGTAGTCTTCAGCTGCAACAATACCGGACTTACCTTCGTAAAGGCTTGCTTTCACTTCTTCAGCATTGTTGCCAAGAGGAGAAACAATACCCATACCAGTAACAACCACACGCCTCATCTAAGGTCTCCCGTGGGTTAAGCGGTCCAATCGGACCCAATTCCAAAAAAGGGTTCGTCATTCCACATGACAAACCCTCGCATAATTTGATTACTTATTTTGCTTCGTCTTGAAACAGACCAACACGTAGGTCTTTCGCAACAAAAATAGTCTCGCCGTCAGCTTTTACCCAGCCATCAGCAATTGCCAGTTTCAGGCGGGAGCGCATAACGCGCTTCATATCAACACCGAATTCCAGCATTTTTACGTCAGGAGTAACCTGACCTGTGAATTTAACTTCACCGGTAGAAAGTGCACGACCACGACCTGGCTCGCCGAGCCAGCCAAGATAGAAGCCAGTCATCTGCCACAGAGCGTCCAAACCAAGACAGCCAGGCATAACAGGATCGCCCTGGAAGTGACATTCGAAGAACCAGAGATCTGGATTAATGTCGAATTCAGAACGAATTACGCCTTTGCCGTACTCGCCGCCTTCCTCAGAAATTTCGGTGACGCGATCAAACATCAGCATAGGAGGAAGTGGCAGCTGTGCATTGCCTTGGCCAAACAGCTCACCGCGACCACAGGCCAGCAGAGCTTCTTTATCGTAGCTTGAACGCTTCTCGTGCATTCTATTCCCGCATAATTTGTCGTTTGTTTGAGGCCAGAAAAACGTAGGGTTCACCTTACCTAAACGTAACGATGGTTCTAAGTATTAACTGTTCGGGCCTTCCTAGCACACGAGCCCGAATATCGAAAGAGCGATGTATGTGAGTTTGCGTGTGCTCAATGTACGCAGTTGTGTTAAACTTATACTATTCTTATTATTGTTATAAGCAGTCCGATTAATCCTGCTTGGTTTTAGCTTGATGTATCAAGGGTTATGCTCCCTTATATTGAGAGTGCTTGGGTGCAGGTCAATAGGTTGCTTTTAATCTAATGCTGGTAGAATTGGTGCGTAGGTGTTAAAACATCAGCACCCTAAAGAACTAAAGTAGGAAAAAATGAGCTCGCAGATTGCTAACGAACATCAAGATGTAACAGGGATGCTAAGAGACGCAGGTCTGCGCCCTACACGTCAGCGCGTGGCACTGGCTGAGCTTCTTTATTCTCAGGGTAATCGCCACATCTCGGCGGAAGTCCTTCACGAAGAAGCTATCCTAGCGAATGTGCCCGTCTCTCTGGCGACAGTTTACAACACACTTCATCAGTTCACTGAGGTTGGTTTGCTGCGTGAAGTTGCTGTTGAAGGAACAAAGACTTACTTCGACACCAACACTTCTGAGCATCACCATTTCTTCCTGGAAGATGAGAACCGTGTAATCGATATTCCAGACAGTGGCCTGACACTAGACAACTTGCCAGTCCCACCTGAAGGAATGGAAATTTCCCGCGTGGAAGTGGTTGTTCGTCTCCGTAAAAAGCAGATGCATTAAGAGCCTCTGCTTTTACTTAGGCAACTTCCTTCAAGATTTTCTCTTTGCTTTTGCAAAGATCATAGATGATGCAGCGATCGCACGCCGGCTTGCGCGCCTTACAGATGTAACGGCCATGTAGGATCAGCCAGTGGTGTGCGTGCTGCATAAAGTCTTGCGGAATTATCTTTTCCAGTTTCAACTCTACATCCAGCGGTGTTTTGCCGGGGGCAAGCCCTAACCTGTTTGCAATCCTGAAGAGATGCGTGTCTACCGCAATCGTAGGCTGCCCAAAAGCAATATTCAGCACCACATTAGCTGTTTTACGGCCAACACCCGGCAAAGCTTCCAGCTCCTCACGGGTTTGCGGAACCTGCCCACCATGATGCTCAATCAGCATTTGAGAGAGCAAAAACGTGTTCTTTGCTTTGTTTTTATAGAGCCCGATTGTGCGGATCTCTTCACGGATCTTATCTTCTCCAAGAGCAACCATTTTCTCTGGCATATCTGCAATCTGGAAGAGATGTTTTGTCGCTTTGTTCACTCCGGCATCTGTTGCTTGAGCGGAAAGCACAACAGCAACCAGCAGTGTGAACTCGTTGGAATGATTAAGTTCCCCTTCCGGTTCAGGATTGTCTTTTTCAAATGCCGCAAAGATTTCGTAGATCTCGGCTTTAGAATACCTTGATCTGGAAACTGGCTTTTTGCGTGTACTGGAAGAAGATGCAACCTTCTTTGTTTTGGTAGCGTCAACCATAGGACTCTCGAAGGAAATAAGTGACTTTGCGTAGGCTATGAAAGCTCTATACTCTTAAACGATAAAGAGTAGCAATGAAACAGAGTGCGAAATAGCACCAATGCCCCATGATCTTCAAAAGCGGGAGCCTTATCCCCCTTTCTTTCAGGCTGTTCTAACCCCGCACCGCTCACTGTCCCGCCGGGGCGTGAACATCGTTCTTTGGTGCGCTGGCTTGATTGCTGGCTTTTATTCGCTCGTGCTTGTTCTGATGGGATTATGGCCCGCACCGATCCTCCTATCATTACCTGTCCTCTTTCTCTGGCTCGCGTTCAGGCACAACTTTGCGACGGCTGAAACCTATGAGGAAATCAGCGTTTCCCCGCTTGAGGTCAGATTGAAACACGTCACGTACAAAGGCGACGTGCAGGAGTATGTGCTCAATCCGTTTCACATGAAACTCCATATCGAACGGGATGATGATGTTGGAGTTACGCGCATTTTGGTGCGTTCTGATCAACTTTTCCTCATTGTTGGAGCGTTTTTGAACCCGGATGACCGGACAAGCTTCGCCTCTGCGTTTTCTCAGGCAATCCACTCCGCGCGCAATCGTGGGTTTGATCACGCCTGAGCCTGAAATACTCTGTTCCCATGTACTCGCGTTTCGGGTGGCTCTCAGGCTGAGGATCATCTAGATTTCACCTAATGAGAAACGAAATCTAAGAGCCGTGAATCAAGATGTTTAATGCAGCCAATCTCGCAAATGGCACGTTTGTAGAAGACAGTTCTGCTCTTGAGGACTATCGTGTCGTCCAGAAAACCCTTCAAGGCATCTCCGAGAATTGGAGGGAACAACCCTCCCTTGAAGAGCTTGCCTACAGCGTTGGCCTTCAGCCAATTCAGCTTCAACGGGTGTTTTCAAGATGGGCAGGCATTACACCCAAGCAATTCTTGCAAGCCATCACCATCGATCACGCACGCGCTCTTTTACAAGATTCCGCTAGTATTCTGGAAGCCTCGCTCGAAGTTGGCCTCTCAGGCCCTGCCCGTTTGCACGACTTGTTTGTAACCCATGAGGCGATGACGCCCGGCGACTACAAACGGCGTGGTGCAGGCGTAAAAATCAGTTGGGGCTTCCATCCCTGCCCGTTTGGGATCGTCCTGTTGATGGTAACAGAGCGTGGTCTGGCAGGTCTTGCTTTTGCCGATGCCGGCGAAGAGGTAAAAGCACTTACTGACATGAGCGAACGCTGGCCAGCTGCTGAGTTTGAAGAGAACCAGCAACTCACCGCTCCTTACGTCTCCCGCATCTTCGAACCAAATAAATGGAAGGAAGATCAGCCGCTTCGTGTTGTCTTCATTGGTACGGACTTTGAGATCCGCGTTTGGCAAACACTTCTGAAAATTCCTTTAGGCAAGGCTACCACATATTCGGAGATCGCGAATAACCTCGGCAATCCCAAAGCCTCTCGTGCTGTTGGAACAGCCGTTGGAAAGAACCCGCTGTCCTTCGTCGTTCCGTGTCACCGCGTCCTCGGGGCAAAGGGCAATATGTGTGGTTACCATTGGGGCATCACTCGTAAGCGCGCCATTTTGGGCTGGGAAGCTGGCGTTTCCGGCGTTCTGGATGGTATTGCTGCCACGGGCTAATCGTTTCACGTCCGATTCAATCTCAGGCAACAAAAAAGGCGAGCACAAGGCTCGCCTTTTTCATTTGAAAATCAAATGACTTACAGGTCAAATCCAAGGATCTTGCCAACTGTAAAGACGTCCTTGTCACCACGACCACAAAGGTTCATGACGATCACTTTGTCTTTGTCCATCTTAGGCGCCATCTTGATCACCTGAGCAAGCGCATGGCTTGGCTCCAGAGCTGGAATGATACCTTCAACGCGGGTCAGCATCTGGAATGCATCCAGAGCTTCCTCATCGGTCGCAGGCACGTAGTTCACACGGCCTGTATCCTTCAGCCAGGAGTGCTCAGGGCCGATACCAGGATAATCCAGACCTGCTGACACGGAATGTCCTTCAAGGATCTGTCCGTCATCATCCTGCAGCAGATAGGTGCGGTTACCATGCAGTACACCCGGCTTACCTGCGTTCAGCGAGGCACAGTGCTCTTCACCCTGAAGGCCTTTACCACCAGCTTCAACGCCGTAAATCTCAACGGATGGATCATCAAGGAACGGGTGGAATAGACCAATCGCATTAGAGCCACCACCAACTGCAGCAACGAGAGCATCTGGCAATTTGCCTTCTGCTTTCATCAGCTGTTCTTTGGTCTCTTCCCCAATCACAGACTGGAAATCACGAACCATCTCTGGATAAGGATGCGGGCCAGCAGCTGTACCGATCAGGTAATACGTGTCATCCACGTTGGTTACCCAGTCACGCAGCGCTTCATTCATCGCGTCCTTGAGCGTACCAGCACCCGCAGTAACGGGAACAATTTCAGCCCCCAGAAGCTTCATGCGGAACACGTTTGGTTTCTGACGCTCAACGTCAGTTGCACCCATGTAAACAACGCATGGCAAACCAAAGCGCGCACAAACTGTTGCGGTCGCAACACCATGTTGACCAGCACCGGTTTCCGCAATGATACGGGTTTTACCCATACGTTTAGCCAGCAGGATCTGACCAATACAGTTGTTGATCTTGTGGGACCCTGTGTGGTTCAGCTCATCGCGCTTAAAGTAAATCTTCGCGCCGCCCAGCTCTTCTGTCAGGCGTTCAGCGAAATAAAGCGCAGATGGGCGACCAGTATAGTGGGTGTTCAGGTTTTCCAGCTCTGCCGCATATGCTGGGTCAGCCTTTGCGTCACTGTAAGCCTTTTCCAGATCCAGGATCAAAGGCATGAGCGTTTCAGCTACGAAACGACCCCCAAAATCACCAAAGTGGCCGCGATCATCCGGACCGGAACGCAATGTGTTGGCTTGCTGGTTCATTAATTCTTCCCAAATTCACTCGGCAACGCTGCGCGCTTCACGCACAAAAGCCTCAATCAACTCGATGTCTTTAACGCCCTTCTCGCGTTCGACGCCGGATGAAACATCGACATCACTCACTCCGGAGATTGCCAAAGCTTCGCGGACGTTATCAGGGCTTAAGCCGCCAGAAAGCATGATAGGCTTTCCAAGTTCTAGGCCTTGTAGCAGTTTCCAGTCAAAGCTGACACCATTTCCTCCCGGAATGTCGGAATTTTTTGGTGGTTTTGCATCTAGAAGAAATCTGTCTACGTGCGGAATATAGGGCGTAAGTGCCTCCACGTCTTCTGCAGAGGAAATCCCGCAGGCTTTCATCACAGGAACGCCAAAACTCTCACGAATTTCAGAGCAGCGCTCAGGGGTTTCACTCCCGTGCAGCTGCAAAACATCTGGTGAGATGGTGTCGACAATTTCCTTCAGGCCTGCATCATCCATGTTCACAGTAAGTGCAACAATTTGCGTCTTACCGCGCACGTGGTCTGCCAGCTCTTTGGCTTTAGCCATGGAAACATAGCGCGGACTTTTCGGAAAAAAGACAAATCCGATCATATCGACTTGTTCTTTCGTAACCGCGTCCGCAGTTTCCTTCGTAGAGATGCCGCAGATTTTTATCATAGCGGAAGAGACCATATTTGCACCGTGTTCAAGCAATACCAGAATGACCGTTAGACCAAAATTATCGGGGTTTGTCACCCTGTTCTGGTCATTTATGGAACCTGAACTGGACGGGACCAATGAGAAAATCTGGAGTTTATCGCGGTCATCTGATGACCCTTGGTATATGTGGAGCACTCGTTGCTTTTGCAAGCAGCTCCCCAGCACAGACAGTCTACCAGCACCAACCAAAAGTGCCCATCGGGTTTGATCAGGCATGTGCAGGCACTTATGCAGTTAAGCCATTGAAGTCAGGTGTGCTTAACCTTCGTACCGGCCCCGGAACCAATTACAACGTCATTGGCCGCGTCATTCCCAATCAAGCAATCAACATCGCCGACTGCAAAGGCAACTGGCTCGGCATCCGCGACGCCCAAACCTCCGAACAAATCGGCTGGGTCCACAAAGGCTACATGCAACGCGTCTAAGTGATGGAGTGAACCGTAGAATGCAATGCATTGGACTGTTCACTCCTTAAGCTACCAGAATTACAGCGCTACCTGTTTTTCAAAATGAATTACTGGCAAGCGTGTTCTAGAAGACTTGATATGGTTTAGGCAGTACTCAACCGGATCCATCTTCGTTGCTGCGGAGCTGGTGCTATTCACCAAATACCAATCCCCTTCTTCCACTTGACGGAACGCTACATAATGTCCGCCGATATTAATCACGAACCGATCTTCACCTGAGTTGACCACATGGCTAAGCAACTCGCGGGCAATATCCTCTTCCGCAGGTGTCTTCGTGTGCTCAATATAGGTAATTTGCGGATCCGGCAGGCCGAGCTTTTGCTGCTGCGCTTTCAACAACTCAAGCCCCACATCTGCAATGCTGCCTTTGTTGCTGATATCCTGAAGCGGATCAGTCTTGTAAAGTTTCTTATATTCTTCTGTCGCTACCTCACGAGCGAGCTTTTTCGGATTCTTCCTGTGTTCTCTCTGCAAAGTTTTTACGTCACGTTTAAGAACACCTGAAGCGTACCGAATGAACTCTTCATCGGTCTTGCTTTCATACGCTTTCAAATGGTTGACGAGGCTCGCATCCAACAAGTCATTTTTGTCCGTTGCTTGGAACCCGAGGCAGGCATTAATGGCATGCTTCAAACAGAACTGCCCTTCCTGAACCTCGCAGAAGAACTGTGGATCTTCGCCACTCGGTTTCTTACGAGCATCTACATTATTGCGGACGCCCGGTGCACGGTTGGTGTATTTGACCTGAATCTGGCGTTTTTCATCTGCAAGCATTTGCAATTCTGCCTTTGCACGGCCCAGTGTTTTCAGGATCTCGTCAATCTGGCCGGTCTGGCCCATTTGTGCCATTTCTTTCAGCTGCGCAATCGCGAGCCTTACAAAGCTTGCTTGCTCATCGAAGATCTTCAACTTTGCTGGATCTTTCACATACTTGCGCATTGCCGAAAGGTTGGAGACGAACTTCTCTGCGTCTTTCAAAGAAACTGTGGGGGCGGCATCAAGTCGGGCCTGTTTGGCTGCTTCTTGCCCTTGTTTGCGTTTAGCAAGTTCTTCGGCGTTTTGCGCTCTTGCACGATTGAGAATGTTATTTAACTGATCTCGGTGTTCCTCAAGAGACGCCATTACAACTGATAGCCCATCCAACTGATTGGCATTAATGCATCTTTTTGCTTCAGGCATTGCGAGTTCAAACAGAATCTTAATAGTTTGAAACTCAGTCTGCAGAATAGGGTCTGTGATCAGTAGTTCTTGTCGCAAGAAAACACTCTTGCTGGCGTCCAAAGATTTATATTGCTTCAGATAGTCTTCGTGCGATTTGCTAACTTGCATAACCTCAGGAGCACGGGTCTGTTTGTCTGGTTGTGCTCTCTGCTTTGCATAATCCTCAATGTTGGCGATTAAGCTTTCCAGCTCAGATAGCCTGCTTTCAGCGTCCTTGAGACGGTTTTCTTGTATTAAATGTTCTGTTTGGCTACTGAGCTGTTCCCATACCATTTGGTAGGTCAGGAACGTATTTTGAAGAGATTGATCAGGAAGCTGAGGGTTTCCTGCCATGGCCTTGTCGTAACGCCCAACAAGTTTTTGTAGCTGGCTCTGACAAGTGTTTAACGAAGCTTCTAGAACTGGATCAGGTTCTGATTGCCCTCCTTGCTCCTCTTCAGGCTGAGGAGTGGATGAGAGAGCATTTTGAACGCAATCTTCTAAATTTTGGACGACATTCTCAAAATCCTGCAGTCGTGTTTTTGCGTCCGCTGCATTGCCGCTGGCAATTAGTGCATCAATCTGACTCTCAAACTCATCAGAAATAACTTTGAATGTCAGGAATTCATCATGCTGAAACTCCTGCTGAAATTGAGGGTTCTGTGCCGCTGCACTCGCTCGGCGGGCGGCAAGTTGATCCAGCTGCCTCTTGCAATCTGCCAAGGCGGCTCTCTGCTCATCTTCAGTGGATTGCAAAGTTTCAGGCCCTGGTTCAACGATCTTTAGTTCTTCCTGATGATCCGAAGAAACCCCATCTTGGTTTTCAGGTGCTGAATGCGCAGACTCCAGAAATGCAATCATTGAATTGATTGCATCCTCACAAGTAGTGAGTTTGCCCCGTGCCTCCTGTAGTTTTCTATCCGCTACATACTGTAGCCCTTCGGTGATGTAAGCTTGAGCTGCACTGCTGTACTGAGCAAAGCTGTTGGCAAGAGCAACATCTTTAATCTCAGCCCCTGCCTTCAAAATTTCATTGAGGTTTGCTTGAGCCTCATCCAAAGATCTCATGCAGTCAGAAAGAGCTTTATTCAGCACATTTTGAGCTGCATTCTTCGAAGCGGAGTTTGGCCGCGACCGTCTTCCTGTCGGTTGATTAGTTGCTTGTTGTGTTGCAGCTTCCTTTGCGAAGACCACGCAATCTATCAATGCTTCAGTTAAGTTCTTAAGCGTCGCTAAATTGGCTGCAATAGCTTCTTCAGAGGAACGACCATGACCTTCAATGAGATCCTCTGTCTCGGCTAGCAAGCTGATAGCAACTTGATAGTTCTTTTCAAAATCCCGTTTAAGAGCTTTGTCAGGAACTTCATTTGCCTGCTGGTAGTAGGCTTGAATTTCAAAACGTATCGACTTCAGTTGAATGCTAAAGCTTGGATCAGCTGGCACAAACTTGATGTAGCTCTCTGCTTTCTCAACCAGATTACTAAGGACTTTCAATTCTGCCTGACAGGAATGAAGTTCATGTCGTTTAAGCAAGCCCTCAATCTGCTTAATCTGCTCTTTTGCTTGCTTTGAAGAATCCGAGAACGCTTTTTGCTCCTGTGGGGATTTAATGGTTTTGCGCAGCCCCTTGGCTTCCGAAAGACGGGTATTAGCGTCTTTAATAGCCGTTTTAATATTTTCAGTTTCGCGAACAATCTGCTTCTGCATTTCAAGTACTTGCTGGACGCCTTGTAATTGCGCTTCCGCATCAAAAAGCCTCTGATCAGCGCCCGCCGTATCTCCGCTTTTTACTAGGTTGGTGATGTATGTCATTGTTGAAGCTGCTTGCTTGAAGAGTTGATCGAACAAGGTTTTTTGATCTTTTGAAACGAGTATTTTCCGCTCCGCCTTGTATCCTTTCAACTTTGCTGAAAATTCTGTTGCACGTTGTTGCAGAGCTTTAAGTGGATCAACGTGCGGTGCTGTGCTTTCAGCGGTTTGCTTGCCATCGATGCCATTTTTCTGCGGCTCGGAAGCCCGACTCTTCCCTACTAAAATTCCGACACCATCAACGAGTGCTGCGATGTCATCCAGTGTGCTATCCGCATCAAGAAAATCGCCAGTTTGCAATAGATAGTCTGCATTCTTCATGCGGCTTTGAGTTTGCTCGCAAAGACTATCAAACGTTAGCGTCTGAGCATCTGTTTGGAGAGTGGATTTTAGCGCCTTGTAGCTCTTGAGTTTTGCTTTGTATTGGGCAGCACGATTTTTGCAATGAGCTGCAATCGAGGCAGGTGTTGGGTCGCCGTCATATGCATCAAACGGCCATGAGTTTTGCTTATAAACCTTCTGCGCCCATTGGTACTCAGTAACTTCGAGCGTACCCTTAACCATAGATCGACTCCCAACTTTCCCAAGCCCTTAAGGCTATCAATGTCGGGTCCAACAATATCTACAAACACGTACCCAATTCGCATGCATTTAGGTGGCAAGGTGAAGAGAGGTTTGAGGCTATGCTGCTATTTTTGAGAGATCTGTAATTAATATAATTTCTGCCAAATAGAAATGTAGTTCCATCAGACGCTTAGGGAATAAAAAAGCGCCGCAGAAGCGACGCTTTTCTTGGTCTCACAATTCCGTCAGGCCTAGGTGATGTTGTAAGCCGCAATGGCTGCCATATTGAAGATCTCACTATCCTTAGCACCCATCGGTACAATCTGAACCGGCTTGTCCATGCCAACCAGTAGTGGGCCAATAAGCGTTGATCCGCCAAGCTCTTCCAACAATTTTGTCGCGATGGAAGCGGAGTGGAACGCAGGCATAATAAGCACGTTTGCAGGTCCATTCAGACGGCAGAACGGATAAGCCGCCATCTTCTCCATGTTAAGTGCAATATCTGCACCCATCTCACCATCATACTCAAAGTCCACACGGCGACGATCAAGGATCTTGACGGCTTCCTGAAGCCGTTCAGTTCGCTCACCTTTCGGGTGACCAAACGTGGAGTACGCCAGCATAGCAACGCGTGGTTCAGAACCAAGACGGCGGGCAACATGCGCTGCTTCTTCCGCAATATCCGCCAGTTCCTCTGAGGTCGGCATGTCATGAACTGCCGTATCGGCCACAAGAACTGTTTTGCCGGGTGTCACCACAAGCGAAACGCCAATCACACGGTGCCCCGGTTTGGTATCGATGCAGCGGCTGACGGTTTCCAGTGCAACGGAATAGTTTCGTGTTGTTCCCGTTACAACGCCATCAGCATCACCGCGCGCAACCATAATGGACGCCCAGTAGTTACGGTCATTGTTGACGAGACGCTGACAATCACGTTGCAGATAGCCCTTACGTTGCAAGCGAGAGTACAGATATTCCGCGTAATCCGCATTGCGGGTGGATGAACGCGCACTTTCAAGGCGAATGCCCGGGCGGTTTACATCAATACCGGCAGATGTCGCATTGGCGCGGATCTCATCTTCACGGCCAACAAGGATCGCTTCGCCCAATCCTTGCGCAACAAAGGCGGAAGCTGCGCGAATAACCGCTGGCTCTTCCCCTTCCGCAAACACAATGCGCTTCGGGTTTTGACGCACTTTGGAGATGATCCGCTGCAAAGTGCCGGCAATCGGATCACGGCGACCCTGCAGCTGCGCAACATACGCATCCATGTCCACGATTGGGCGACGTGCCACACCGCTGTCCATCGCAGCCTGTGCAACTGCTTGAGGAATACGGGAAATCAGACGAGGATCAAACGGAACCGGAATGATGTATTCGGGACCGAAACGAGGACGGCTGCCACGATAAGCTGCTGCCACTTCATCAGGAACATCTTCACGAGCCAGCTCTGCAAGCGCTCGAGCGCACGCAACTTTCATCTCGTCATTGATGGTTGTTGCATGAACGTCCAGCGCACCGCGGAAGATATACGGGAACCCGAGAACGTTGTTCACCTGGTTTGGGTAATCAGAACGACCTGTTGCAACAATCGCATCCGGACGAACTTCCTTGGCTTCTTCTGGTGTAATCTCAGGATCCGGATTCGCCATCGCAAAGATAATTGGGTCCGGCGCCATGGTCTTCACCATGTCAGGCGTCAAAGCACCCTTCACGGAAACACCAAAGAACACATCAGCACCATCCAGCGCGTCCTCAAGAGTGCGCTTGTCAGTCTTTACAGCATGCGCACTCTTCCACTGGTTCATCCCAGCTTCACGCCCCTGATAAATCACACCTTTTGTATCGCAGAGAAGGACGTTCTCATGCGGAACACCCATCGCTTTAACAAGCTCGATACAAGCAATGCCAGCCGCGCCCGCGCCATTACAAACCACTTTCACATCTTTGATGTCGCGATCTGTCATATGAACCGCGTTGATCAAGCCCGCTGCTGCGATAATAGCTGTACCGTGCTGATCATCATGGAACACCGGAATATCCATGATCTCACGAAGGCGCTGCTCGATGATAAAGCAATCCGGTGCTTTGATATCTTCCAGGTTGATACCGCCGAAAGAAGGGCCGAGGTGCTTTACAGAGTCGATGAACTCCTCAACGTCGGAAGTGTCCACTTCAAGGTCAATGGAATCCACATCAGCAAAGCGCTTGAAGAGAACTGATTTGCCTTCCATCACTGGCTTGGAAGCTAATGCGCCAAGGTTTCCGAGGCCAAGAATTGCAGTACCGTTGGAGATAACCGCAACCATGTTGCCTTTGGTGGTGTAGTCGTAAGCCTTGCTTGCGTCTTCTGCAATTGCTAGCACAGGAACAGCAACGCCAGGAGAATAGGCCAGGCTCAGGTCGCGCTGAGTGGCCATTGGCTTGGTTGGCGAGATTTCAAGCTTGCCCGGTTTGCCTTCGTTATGGAAGGCTAACGCGTCTTGGTCAGTAAAGCTGACCTGCGAGCTTGCTGTTTTATCAGTGGTTGGCATGCGAAAAATTCCTCACCCTCAAGCGCAGTGTTCTTTTCAAATATCACTGGACGACATTATCCCCGTAAAATCTCGTTCTCAAGCTGTGAACTAAACTGACACGGGTGAAACACATAGAACCATTTGCTAGTGTCTGCGCCATGACTACAGCAGATATTGAAAAGCCTTCCCCAGCAAAAGGCCGCGTCACACCCATGATGGCGCAATATATTGAGATTAAGACGGCAAATCCGGACAGTCTCCTGTTCTACCGAATGGGTGATTTCTACGAGCTGTTTTTTGAAGATGCAGAAGTTGCATCCCAATCTCTCGGAATTACGCTCACCAAACGCGGCAAGCATAATGGTGATGATATTCCCATGTGCGGCGTTCCCGTGCATGCAGCTGATGATTATCTGCAAAAACTGATCGGCCTTGGTCATCGTGTTTCCGTCTGTGAGCAGACTGAGAACCCGGCAGAAGCCAAAAAACGTGGCTCCAAATCTGTAGTTCGCCGCAATGTTGTGCGTTTGGTGACACCCGGCACCATCACGGAAGACCGCCTTCTGGATGCCAGACGAAACAACTTCCTTGCCTCGTTAGCGCGGGTCAAAGGCGGAAGTGCGGCTGACGGAAACCTCTACGGCCTCGCCTGGATTGATATGTCCACGGGTATGTTCCGTGTGGCTGAAAGTGATGACGTGCGCCTTGCTGCTGATTTGGCGCGCATTGATCCATCAGAACTGGTGCTTGCTGACGCACTTCTTCAGGAAACCGAATTGCGAGCGACAGTCGAAGGACTTGGCGCTGCCCTTTCTCCTGTACCCCGCACGTTCTTTGATGGCGCAAATGCTCAGGATCGTCTATCCACCTACTTCTCCGTGGGCACACTGGACGGTTTCGCCAACTACACCCGTGCTGAGTTGATCGCAGCCAGCGGCATTCTGGCCTACATCGACAAAACCCAGCTCGGCGAGCGCCCTCCTCTGGATCCGCCGGTTAAAGAAGCCGCTGCTGGCCAACTGCTGATTGATCCGGCAACCCGCGCCAACCTTGAGCTGACCCGAACCCTTTCCGGCGAGCGTCGTGGCAGCCTGCTGTCTGCCATCGATAAAACCGTGACCGGAGCTGGTTCTCGTCTGCTTGCTAGTCGTCTTTCAGGCCCCCTTACGGATCCGGAACAAATCCGCCATCGTCAGGATACCATTGCATTCTTTGCGTCCGACACCATGCAACGCGAGGATATTCGCTCGCTGCTGAAGTCCGCGCCGGATATGTCTCGTGCACTGTCGCGTCTTGCTGTGGATCGCGGCGGTCCGCGTGACTTGCAGTCCATCGCGTCTGCAATGAAGTCTGCGCGAGAAATCGCAGGTCTGCTGGCCTCTGGCGGTGCCTTCCCTCAGGAAGTTGGCTTTGCCGTTCAAAAGCTGGAACAAGCACCGCATGCGCTGGGTGAAAAGCTTAGCGTCGCAATTGCGGAAGAGCCGCCGCTTCTCAAGCGAGACGGTGGTTTCATTGCGCATAACTATCATCCAGACCTTGATGAGCTCAAAGCTCTTCGTGACCAAAGCCGAAAAGTCATCGCACAGATGCAGGCGGATCTGGCTGAAGAGCTTGGCATTCGCTCACTGAAGATCAAGCACAACAATGTGCTTGGCTGGTTCATGGAAGCGCCGACCGCGCAGTGTGATCCGATGAAGGATGATCCTGCCCGCTTTATCCATCGTCAGTCCATGGCTGGCGCCATGCGCTTCACGACCACTGAACTAGCTGATCTGGAAAGCAAAATCGCAAGTGCAGGTGAACGTGCCCTTGCGATTGAGCTGGAAATTTTCAGCGAGCTGACCAAAGCTGTTGTTGAAGCCGGTGGCCAGATCAAAGCAGCAGCTGAAGCTCTCGCAATTTTGGATGTTTCAACCTCTCTCGCGGTTTTGGCGGAAGCGGAAAACTACATCCGTCCAATCGTTGATGGTTCGCTCGCCTTCACAATTGAAGGTGGCCGTCACCCGGTGGTGGAGCAAGCTCTTCGCAAATCTGGCGAACCATTTGTGGCAAACAACGCCAACCTCGGCCCGCAGGAAAGCTATGAAAACGGCCAGATCTGGCTGATCACTGGTCCTAACATGGCCGGTAAATCAACCTTCCTGCGCCAAAATGCATTGATCGCTGTGCTCGCTCAAATGGGTAGTTTCGTTCCTGCAACGACTGCCCACATTGGCATCGTGGATCGCTTGTTCTCCCGTGTTGGTGCGGCTGATGACCTCGCCAGAGGCCGTTCAACCTTCATGGTTGAGATGGTGGAAACGGCTGCTATTCTCAATCAGGCAACGGCCCGCTCTCTGGTTATTCTTGATGAAATCGGACGCGGAACGGCGACTTTTGACGGTCTTTCCATCGCATGGGCTGCCATTGAGCATCTGCACGAAACCAACCGCTCTCGCTCGCTGTTTGCGACGCATTACCATGAAATCACAGCACTTTCGCAGCGCTTGGAGCGTCTCAACAACGCGACTGTGCGTGTGAAAGAGTGGAAAGGCGATGTTGTATTCCTTCACGAAATCGTCGAAGGCGCTGCTGATCGTTCCTATGGTATTCAGGTTGCAAAACTTGCTGGTCTGCCGAAGACTGTTGTCAGCCGCGCGCAAAAGATCCTGACTCAGCTGGAAGAGCAAGACACCAAAAAGCCTACTGAGACGCTTTTGGATGATCTGCCGCTCTTTGCATCCTTCTCGCAACCACTGGAAACCATTCCGGAGCCGGAAGAGCAAGAGGAAGTCTTTGTTTCCAATGAGCTTGTTGAACTTCTGGAGACCTTTGATCCTGATGATATGACACCTCGTCAGGCTCAGGAAGCGCTCTATGCTCTCAAGCAAAAGCACAAAGAGCTCAGCTCAAACTGAGTTGAGTACTGAAAGCGCAAACAGTTTTAACACCGCTGGAGATTTCCGGCGGTGTTTTCATGTGAAACCCGATATTCGGGATGAGCAAGGCGGCAGGCAATACCTGCGCTATTTATTAGTAATGTTTCTTCGGCATCAGCTACACGCCTTGCCCAGGCTTTCTTTTAATGAACAACGTCGCCTCTTTTGCCTATAAGGCACGATAGCCGGTTTCCCGGAAAGAAAGTGGCTTATCCAG
>NZ_LMCK01000076.1:0-2602 GCF_001623165.1 Pseudovibrio sp. WM33 | reverse complement strand
AAAGCGCCTTGCTCAGACTGCGCACGGTATGATTGAGCTGGAAGTTCTCAAGCTGAAGGGCAATCATAGAGGTGGCTGTGCCCGCAAACTCCTCGCCAAAAAAGAGCTGAAGATCCACATCACCGGATACTTGAATGACGTTTTGCGGAAGCCCAGTGAGCGCAAGCACAAAGGAAAAAGCAATCGGTACGCCTGGGGTGTATTGAGCTAATGGCGTGTCAGGGTCTGACCATACGGCCAGCAAGGTGCCGTCCTCTAACATCACACCAAGCTCAGCCAGTGTGAAACCGGTGTTCCCGTCAATCTTGGCCGTGATCTCCATCTGGAAATCGTCCAGATAGCGAGAGCCAATAATCTCGATACGAGCTTTTTCCGATTTCAGGCCGGTCTCGGTTCCCGTCGGTGTGTAGCGGCTGGAGCCAAAGGCCAGATGCGTAATCTTGGCATGAAGGCTGGCATCTGAGGCATCAAAGATAGCCCGCATGCCAGCGCGCGTAAGTGTTGGATTGATGGCCTTAAGGCTCATGTCAAAAGCTCTCCTTGAATTGAAATGAATGAACAAGCTCGTGCGACTGCAACAGTGGCGGCAACCGCCCCCATTTGCGGCAGAACCGGCTCAGCTGTTTGCGCCAGAAAGGCAACACCACGCGCTATCGTGCCTGCGCTCAGCGTTGTTCCGCATTCGGGCAAAACCGTTGCGCCCATGGGCTGAGCGAAAGCATTGGAACGGCCTGCTAATCCAAGATTGAGCGTGCTCTCAAACTCCGCACCAAGTTCAAAACTGGTGTCCTGTGACCAGCGTTTGGTCGCATCCACCATAGTGAGCGCGGCCCTCTGGACTTTCTCATTGAGCAGCACCACTTCATCTTCAAACAGATGCTCATTGGCGTAGACGGTCAGCTTATGAGTGTCGTGCGGGCCTTCCGGCTCTTGTTGCCACCAGTGTTCAAAGTGCGGGCGAATGCCAATCAGTGACAGGCCAAGGGCCACACCATCGTCGGTGCCTTTGTCCTCGTGCAGCTTCCACACTTCATCAATCAGGCGGCGCACCGCTTCCTCCGGCAGACCGTCTTCTGCGATGAACTCTTCCAGTGAGCGGTCGTGGATTGCCAGCGGCAAGGCTTCCGTTGATATCTCATCAGAGTTGCGCTGCATCAGGACGGAGAAGTCGAACTCCGCCACCATGGCTTCCAATGCATCCAAAAAGGCACGGGAGCGCTCTTCATTGATACTGGAGGAAATCAACGTGTGCGGAAAACGGCGCTCGCTCATGATGCCTCCGCCACAAGGTCCACATCGCCAATCACAGCGAACTGTGTCTGCCCAAGCTGGCGAGAGACCAGATTGCTCACATGCAGATCCACATCCACCACGCCTTCTATGAGCCGAACGGCAGGCGTTAAAGCAGACAGGGCCAGATAGTCACCCAAACGTTGCGACCAGATGAGACCTGCCTTACGAATGGCCTCCTCTGAGGCAGCGCGGGCGGTTTCAAAATCTCCATTGACCTTGAGTGGGCCGGTGATGTGAACCCTCACCAACTCGGCTGGATGGACGCTCAACTCATCGCCTTGCGGGCGTTTGCTTTGTGGGTCCAGATAGGCTTTAAGGTCCGCGCAAAACTGGGCACCAGGCACGCCAGAGGTCAGCAGCACATAAAGCGCAATGCGTCCCGGTTCTGGCCGGATCACTTCCACGTCGGCAATTTCCGGCGAGAAGGCACGGGCCTGCTGACGATAGCTTTCCTTTGGTCCAGCCTTGGAGATACGATCATGAGCTTTAGCGGCGCGGTAGAGTAACGAGCTGTCATCTTCTGCGGTTGTGCCGCCAGCGCTCGCCGTTGTGTTGGTCACGCTCACATCGGGATAGCCTGCTGAGATTTCCGTGATCTGGCCGGGTAGCAGGCCATTGGCCTCAGGCCCCGGTTGTGTTGCTGTGGCGCGGCCACTTAACGAGACCTCGCCTGCCTTCAATACCTGCTGGTCATCCAGCGTAAATGAAACTTCCCCGGCGCTGACTTCCAGCCCACGCGGCAAGATAAGGTCGGTTCCGCGTGGGGTCTCCAGTGTGAAGGCAAGCTCCACTCGTGCCGGTTTGGATTTGAGACGAAACGTGCCGTTGTTGGCGGCGGCCACATCCAGAGAATGCCCCTTGGCAAACAGCAGCCAACGCTTGTCGGCGGCATCCTGACCTTCTTTGCCGAGCAGCGATAGGCCGTAGGAAAGCAGGTTGATGAGCAACATCTCATAATGAGCTGGATAGAGCTTGCGCTGTGGCCCGTCCGGGTGGGTTTCCCACCACGCCACCAGCTTTTCCTTCCAGGCTTTGGCCGAGGTGGTGAAGTGCTGCGGTGGTCCGCGCCGGATCAGCTCATCAGTGGTTAGGGCTTTGATGAGGTTTACCATCACTCAGCCCTCATCAGATCAACATCTGTGCGCTGAATATCGGAAAGTACATCAGAACGTGGACGCCAGAAAATGGAGGCTGCGAAATAAGCAAGGCCGAGTTGCTCAACGTCTACGCGCTCAAGCAGAACACGCGGCTCCCAGCGGGTAATGCCCTCCTGAGCCTCCCCCTTTGAAGTGGTCCACGCCTATAGTTA
>NZ_LMCK01000075.1:69343-75348 GCF_001623165.1 Pseudovibrio sp. WM33 | reverse complement strand
GAGACTGAACGTGGATGCGGTGGAGCTGGGCACACAGGGCACCCGTGTGGAATTAGTGAATCTCCAACACGAGCGGCAGGTAGACCGTCTATTTTCACAACAGGACTACCTGAGATGATTGGAGTGGGCGGGAAATGACAACCATGTCCTGACCCAGTATCACTAACACGAGCAGCTTTAGGCATTATCACCCTCCTTAACTGGCCATAGGCGCAGCAACAATTCTTTCATTTTTGATGAACCGAAATTTGCCATCGAAATCTGATTTCTTCCAGCTATAGAGGCAGGGATCAGCTCTATTGAGGAAAGGATTGAGTTCAATAAGACGCGCCTGAAGTTTCTCATTTTGATCAGTTAAGAAGACATCGGCAATAACCGTCTCAAGATGAGATTCTTTATGGAAAAACAGGCAGAATTCAATGAGGGCTGTCCGGATATCGTCTAAGCTTTGCTGGATCTGGGAAAACTGCTCAGCTGTATTGTATTGCGAAATTCCAATAATTTTCCGATCTCGCATGAATATTCGAAACTCACTCCAGCGCGGAATATCAATCCACTCCCGCAGATAGAAGTTAGCCCCTGCATTATGAACTGCTGGTTCCATAAGAGCAGCAGCAACTCTTAGACTGGGCTGTAAGATAATAGCTTCAACATCACGCAAGGTACGTGCTGGCGAGTTCACAAGGCAGCTTTCTTTCCAAGAGCAATAATCCAGCCTAGGAAAGGCGCCAGATGGAAACTTCTCCAGCCCTACGGCCACCTCATCCAGAAAATCCTGAGAGAGGTCAAAATGATTGAACATTTCGAATTGTTCGCAGAACTCGGGAGTATTGGCTCCCAGAGCTACTACATCTTGAGGACTTAAAGCAATTTCCTCATGCCGGATGCTTTTTTCCTTTAAGCTATCTGGCCAAGTGGCAAAGAATGTATCAGAAATAGACTTGAAATAAGCCATCTCAAAACTCTAAGTCCACTGAATGTTGTTCAATTCCTGGCCGATACCAATAGTCATAACCATCCTTGTCAGCATTTTCGTATAGTTTTTCAAAAACAAATTCTCTAAAAGAATTTGCCAACAAATAAGCTCTCATTACAGGCTCTTCGTCATCGGGCCCAACGCCGAAGTGAATTAAGTAGACTTTGCCAAGACTCTTTTGTTCAAGAGAAATAACAACTTCCAGCCCCCCAGGATCAGAGCCAACGGGCAACGAAGATTTTGGTCTTCTGGCATCATTGAAATTGTCACAGCTACGTTCGATGGCGTAATCCCAATCAAAAACAGGATCGAAAATTACATCATCATCATCCGGAGCACCCCATAACTCTTCTGGTACTGGAGACTTAAATAGCAGAGGATAAATATGCCCTCCGTTGTATTTAGTCAAAAACTGCTTGTAATCCTCTGGAAGAATTACTTTTTTTTCAACTTCCCAATTTTTGATTTTATCAGCGATGCCTCTCGTACTCGGCCATTCATCACCGTCTCTTACAATTTTTGCATTCATAATATTTTCCTTAGAAGTCAGAAGCATGGCCACCTTTATACATGGCTGCTCCTCCAGTGTGCGGAGTGCTCGCACCTCGCCCGGTTGCATGAATGTGCTCTGGGACTAACTGCATTGTGACGCCATCTTCTTTGTGATGCCAAGTATACCCTTTGGGCTTTCTCCAAGTGGGATCACCGAGTTTTTCTTGCATTGCCTTATCGGCAGCAGGAAAATCTTTCGAATTTTTCCCTGTCATTGCAATATCGACATCACCTTTGGAATGCGGTCCATAATCTGGGAACCCATTTTTATACTCTACAGGCTTTCCTCCATCAGCAGGCACCCATTTGCTATCGCCACGCTCGCCCTCCCATGTCCCATTTTTGCCGCTTTTAGGAGTATTTCCATATTGCGAGCCTTTCTTAACTGCATGGGATTCTCGACAAGCTTTTGTTTTGCAATTCTTGATTGCATCGTCATAGGCCTTGCGGTTTTTCTTAGCCAAATCATCCCAGTATTTTGTGGCAACTTTTTTTGTCTTATTGAAACTTTTCTGTAATATGCCACCGGCTGAATCTACAGCTTTGCGCAAGTCATTTAACTTGTTGACGATACGTCCACCTTTGATAGCGTCTCCAGCAATGGGTACAAGTCCGACTACGTCAAATAAAGCTCCCCACCAATCCCCCTTGGAAACGGATCTACTGAGCGCGACCACGTCTGCAGCGGTTCCATATGGTGGCGGTAAAGCACCTCCTGCGGCAAGGCCTGCGTCAACTCCAAGTTCGAGATACTTCTGCTGAAGCTCCTGTAATCCTTTAAAGGCACCCCGGGTTTTGTCGACATCAACACCAGAGTTTTTAAGTTGTTGCCCCATGTCTAATCCTTAAACCTCAATTCTTGCGGATGCTTCCGCTTCAAGACATCAACTATCTCGGGATACCAAAATCGTTCATCTGGGTTCATGATGGCTTCAACTGCCAGATCCTTAGACACATTGTAAAACTGATCAATGCGCTCCTCTTCGGAAGTTTTCTGATCCTCTGCAATTTCCTTAAAGCCTGGAAACTGCCAGAAATTGGCCGCGACCTTCCACATCAAGGTGACAAAGTGGAACTGCCACTCAGGATTGTTAAAGCCAAAGCGACGGGCGTAGTTGCGCCCGTTGATCACCATTTCCCGCTTGCCTTCATCTGAGATAGCAAAGTAGTAGTTCTGAAGATTCTTCTTCATGAAATCTTCGACATACCACTCTGCAAAATCTGCATCCTCGTGCAAGTTGGCAAGCATCTGTTCATTGTTGAACTTCATTGGCATGATCAGCTCGCCTCCTGCATGGATACAGCGGTGCCTTCATCAAAGCGCGGTAGATCTATCACCTCTCTGCAAAGTTCACCTTCATGAACATGGAACATGCAAAGTTCTTCAGGATTGAGCGTGTTTTCTAAAACAAGCCTATCTATGCCTTTGAAGAACACCGACAGCTGCTCGGATGTGAACACTGGCAAATACTGGCGAATGGTCTGTGGATCGTAAAATCTAAAGAAGTGCTCGGTGCCGCCCTCATCTTCAATAAGGGTAAATTTGCGCAGATGACGCACAAAACCCTCCAGATCCAGCGATGAGAGCGCAAAGATAGCCCACCGCTTGCCAAAGCCCTCGCTGGCCAACCAGTCCAGGACATCCTCATCTTCGCGGATTTCCACGATCCACGCTGTGTCATCTCCAAACTCAACAAGAGCCTGTCCCTTATAAAGACAACTATAATGATTGCTGAGAGCTCCGATCGTGGGCGGTATCATCATGGGGTCGCGGGACGCATCTACCACAGCGAAGATGCGCGATGGTTCGCCAGATGGTTGTTGTGCTCGCAATGAGGCAAATGTTTCTTCTAAAAACTCTGCAAGATCCTCTGCCATGCTACCCCCTACTTCCCACACTTCTCGGCCATGGCCTTATCGGTATCCTTGCCGCCACTTCCACCTTTGAGGTTGATGGAGGGAGCCAGCAGATCAATCTTCTTGCCTTTAATTGTGATGCCACTTTGGGAAATTTCGATTTGGCCGCCGGGAGCGGCCAGGACGATCTTGTCCTTTGCCAGAATTGTGTGAACCTTAGTTCTGGACGTGATCTTCTTGCCGACTTCTACGTCGTATTTCTCACCAACAGTGAGCTTGGATTGTTTTCCAACCATGATGGTTTGGATTGCACCGACAACTGTGTTTTTCATCATCCCGATTTGTTCGGTACGCGCCATGCCAATGGTGTCGGAGCGGAATTTCTCAACGACGACACTTAAAGTTCCCGATCCGGGCATAAACTTCGAAAGCATCCCGCCAATAACCGATCCAGCACCAGCTTGAGCTTTCCCACCTTCAAAAAAGTGATCACCTGTTTTTAGAAAATCTACTCCAGCATTAACTGACTGCGCTTCAACACCAGCGCCCACTTTTGCAACCACTGCCGCAAAGTCTGTTACAGGCGCACTACCAGCTTTCTTCGCGCCTTTCTTGGAACTCTTGCCACCAGACTTCACCAGGCCACCTAATGCGCCTAACAATCCTCCTGCTGCACCTCCACCACCAACGGAAAGGTTCATGCTGCCGCCTACTTTTTCCTGATGATTGGCTCCAACAGTGATGGACTTGTTCGCCCCAACATTTTCAACCTGATTGGCAAGCACGTTCTTCGAACGGTTATTTAAAACCTTGATCGTCTGGTCTTTTTGAGCATGTAAGAAGACATTCTCCTGCCCGCCCTGATCTTCAAAAGACAGCTCATTGTAACCAGCGGCCTTATGGCTATCGGTGCGAATGACCATTTTTGTTTTATGATCTGGCAGTTTGTAAGGCGGATGATTTTGAGCGTGATACGTCCGACCTGTCAAAATAGGTTGATCGGGGTCACCTTCCAGAAAATCAACAATGACTTCCTGTCCAATCCGAGGGATTGCCATGTGTCCCCACATGGGCCCAGCCCAATTTTGCGCAACCCGTATCCAGCACGATGACTTATCATCGAAACCGCCACGCCGATCCCAAGGAAACTGAACTTTGACCCGGCCATATTCATCACAAAAGATCTCTTCCCCTTTAGGGCCAACGACATGAGCCATTTGCGGGCCATCTACCAAAGGCTTTCGGCTCACTGGAGGTCGATAAGAGATCCGTGCTGGCATTGCCTTGAAAGAGGCTTCATATTTTGTTGGTTCCTCCGGATCACCGTCTTCCTCTAGAGCTTGTGGCTGCGTCCCATAATGGAGAACGGACAACAGCATGTACTTGATGTTGTAATCTTGGATGTCATGATCGCTTAAGCTTGTCAGATAGCCTGGTGAGAGATGAATATAGTTGGTCACCCCCTTGGCAGTGGTTGCATCAACTCTGGCAGCTTCAAGCCTGTAGCGTGTAAACGCCTTGCCAACTGGATCACTTTTAAATCTGCCCGGGGCATCATAAATTACATAATCGCCTGCAAGACCATTATCTTCCTGGCGCTGACCTTCTTGTTCTAAGTTGTACTTGGGATTATGGAAGGTGTAATCACGCTGAATGTAACTGCTGGAATGTACTTCTTCACTATAAGCGAACTCATAGACGAACCGGCCACGTGTTGTGCCTCCTGCAGTCGCATTATATGTAAGTAAAGGAGAATGTTCGAGCGTTGGGGCAATCTGGTTCTTATCCAGAAAAACAAGGCGATGGACCCCATTATCATGATGCTCAAAGAAGTACCACATTCCTTCTTCAGCTGCTAAACGCTCAATGAACTCCCAACACGTCTCGCGGTATTGTACGCAATACTCTCGCTCCGCATGAGGCTCAGTCAAGTCCCATTTTACATCACCAATATTTTGCTCTGCCAGCAGTTCCTTAATGATATCCGGGACAGATTTGCGCTGAAAAGTCCTTGAATCTGCAGCATGATGAAGCCTGTGCGCTGCTGGCATCAATATGACCTTATAGGCTGTATGATGATGCCCACGATCTCGTCGTTCAGCTCTGGAAATAACACCAGAAATGAAACGTGGTGGCTCAAATTTATTCAAGATACGAAGGACCGCCGGGCCGTCCACCATCTCTTGCAAATCGATCTGATCATCGCGACTAACCAGATTAATCTCAAATTCGTAAAGTCCAAATAGTTGCTCAGAGCCTTTAAACTCGACAACCTTCAACTCACCGTCTTCTACTCCCGAACATGAGAAAGAAAATGCGAGGTCCTGATTATTAGGAAGGATAGGAGACAGGTTTGAAACAGACATTATAGAAACCTAATTGTTCTCAAAAACGAGCAACTAAAGACCATTGTGATGGAGGAAATTTTGCAGCCTGGAAATCCTGCGGGACAATACTATTTTTGCTTTGCCTTCTAGGAGAATTAAGTCATGAGCGGCACTATGGTGCTGAGCCAGTCTCTGCTCCGCCAGCGGATAAACCATCAGAGTATCTCCTTGTGCGGCTGATCCCCGGGTTTGACCATCAAGCGGTGGCCGGGAAACTGATCCAGAAAGCCCCT
>NZ_LMCK01000075.1:68815-69333 GCF_001623165.1 Pseudovibrio sp. WM33 | reverse complement strand
GTGGCTAAATCTAAAGCTCCACCAGTCATAAGCGCCATGCTCTGATGGGCATCTACGATCGCCTGAGCAAACGCCTCAAGAGAAACCGCGATTGCCTCATCCTGAACCGGATTTACATCATGAGCTGCACTATGTTGCTGCGCCAGTCTCTGTTCCGCCAGCGGATAGACCATCAGAATATCTCCTTGTGCGGCTGATCCCCGGGCTTGACCATCAAGCGGTGGTCTGGAAACTGATCCAGAAAGCCCCGGATCTCCAGCTCTTCGGACAGATCTTCGTGCAGAGCATCTGACGAGCGCTCAGGTCGGTCACGACCTTGCAGAACCACATGAGCGGTGCCTGCCGGATCACACTCTTTGGGTGCAGCTTCAGCTACCGCCTCCACCTTATGCCGGCGCCACAGCAAGCTGCGAAAGAAGCTGCGCAAGTAGCCGCGCTTTGCTGAGGCTTTGCCAGAGACAAACTGCATATTCCAACTCCGCAGATCACGGCCCAAATCAAAGACTGCCTATCGTTTA
>NZ_LMCK01000075.1:68408-68805 GCF_001623165.1 Pseudovibrio sp. WM33 | reverse complement strand
TTGCCAGAGACAAACTGCATATTCCAACTCCGCAGATCACACCTAAATCAAAGACTGCCTGGTGTGTACTCACCCATAGGCAGTGTCCGGGCCAAAGCTGGCCCGGATCTGACTTCCAGTTCCGTCAAAAACGGAGACTTAAGCTGCAGGTGCGCGCCAGTCGTCAGCACCAGACGTGCCGGAGACTGTGTGCTCCCACATGATCTTGCGGTAAGACAGTTCAATGGTGATCAGCTGCGTGAAGTCAGCATTCTTCGGATCCTGACAATGTGGCAGGCCACACTCGATGTTGGTGATCAGCGCATCTTCAAAGGAGGTGGTGAAGAAATGCTCCTGCTTGCCGGAAGAATTAGTACGGTACCATTTGACTTCACACTTCGGCAGCATCTCACCGGAG
>NZ_LMCK01000075.1:37357-68398 GCF_001623165.1 Pseudovibrio sp. WM33 | reverse complement strand
ACATGATCTTGCGGTAAGACAGTTCAATGGTGATCAGCTGAGTGAAGTCAGCATTCTTCGGATCCTGACAATGCGGCAGGCCACACTCGATATTGGTGATCAGCGCATCTTCAAAGGAAGTGGTGAAGAAATGCTCCTGCTTGCCGGAAGAATTGGTGCGGTACCATTTAACTTCACATTTAGGCAGCATCTCACCGGAAACCAGCGCATTGTAAAGCAGCGGGATGGACTTGTTCATGGAGCAGGTGAACTTGAACGGAGTGTGCACGCGCTGACCAGCTGGCTGGCCGGACTGGATATCACGAGGAATGATGACGGTGTGATCAATGGCCTGCACCATGATCTCGTCTTCATGGCCTTCCTGCCACACGTTACCGACGGAATCTTCAGTAAACGCGCCTTGAGTGATTGGACCCTGAGTTGACCCTTCAATGGTGATATAAGCGGGTGTTGGCATAGTATGCTCCTGGTGAGCGCCCTCCATGTGCGGACAGACGCAGCAAAACAAATAAATGAACCCCATTTGATGAGAATGGGCCACGGCCCCAGACCCCAGTCTGCAGCTGCGTACCAACACAACTGCAACTTGCATGCCAGATTAAAGAAGCAGTCCCTGAAAAACATCACCGCCCCTTTCAACCCTATGAAAAGGCTTGGTAAAGTAATTTTTCGGTGCGCATAGTAGGAGTAAAGTTGCAGAACTACGAGCAATATTCCGCTGCGTCAATTTAAGCCATTTTTGGCCTGAGAGACCTGCAGATCCTTTACAGCTAAACTAAGTCATTGATAAACATCATCAAACAGCTGGCCATTTTTGGCCAGACCTCGGCCCAAAATGGCCAGCTATTGATATATAAAGGAAAATCCGAACGGGAACTCCAGGACAAGAGGCTTTCAGAGCTAGAGTGGAGCCTTAAAAAGCTCCAGGCATCCCTTAATCCCTCAGGCACGGTCTTTGATGAAAGCGAGAAAATATCTGGTTAGGGCTCTTATCGTATACAATCGCAGAGTTTTGATCAGAGTTTTTGCGCCTGCAGTGAACGATCAATTTTGTCCGCTCTACAGCTATTCGCAAATAAAGTGATCCGAGGCGGATGATTGCGATCGCGTCGCATATAATGCGATCTCATTTGCAATTAATGTGAGTTTGGCCCCTCGGATAGACGCAGATATTTCGAGCGAAAAAACGGGATGATTGCAATCCGTTACAGGTATGGATCGTCCTTATCGTAAAAGACCTCTCCTTGGTGCAATTCACACACCACTTCACGATATCGGCTCAAATCACGTTTTAGCCCAGATAAAGCCGTCGCCTTAATCGCTCTAAGCTCATGTGTGCGCTTCGGTTCAGCGCTTTGGTCAATGCGTCCAATTTCTTCTGCCAGATACCCACGGTAGCCTGTGGCAATCACCTGCTGTTTAATCTGCTTCGGGTAAAGCGGTTTTCCTCCGGTGTGATAATACCAAGGATGGCAAGGGCCATAGCCCATGCTTTCAAATGTTCCGGTCATGGCAAAATGAGTCTTTGAGAATTAGAAGTGAAGAAGGCCGCTTGAGTTCTAACAAGTAGACATAATGAAAAAGTTGCACTGAGACTTACGAGCAAGCCGCAGTGGTATTGCCAAATTGTTTTGGATGAGTTGCTAAGGGGCAATTTGAGCCGACTTTAGGCAGCCATTTCAGCTGTGTAGTCAGCCCAAAGGGCGAATGCATCAGACCTTGCATGGCGGTAAGATTGATTGGAAAGTTTGTACCGGCGAGGACGGAAGATGGTGTTGATTTGGTCGTGGGCTGACAGAAACCTCTGTGCCTGTTGAGGCGACTTGAACCGGCACATGATCTTCTCCCGCCTTCGGGTTGGACGATGCGAGTTTTCTATCCGATTGTTCAATCCCTTGTGGGCCCGATGATCGGCATCCGGAACCAGCGAGCGGATCGGCTGGATGTAACTGCGTAGCTTGTCAGTCACCACGACCCGTGGTTTGCCAAATTGCTTGACCAGCTTACGGAAGAATCGCTTGGCTGCCTTGGCGTTGCGGCGCGGTTGAACCAGAATGTCAAGGACGTCGCCATCGGCGTCGATCGCGCGCCAGAGCCAATATTTCACTCCACCGATGGTGATCACACATTCATCCATGTGCCACATGTTGTTTGGTTTCGGACGGTCTGTGCGAACACAGTCGGCGAAATGGCGGCCAAAGCGGTTGACCCACAATCGCACAGTTTCCGGACTGACAACGACACCGCGTACGGCGAGAAGGTCTTCAACGTCAGCTGTGCTCATTGCAAAACGATGGTACGCCCATACGGCATAGGCGATGACCTCACGAGGAAAACGGAAGTCTTTCAGGCGGGAAAAGGAACTCGGAACCTTCATTGGAGTTGGGTAACCAAAAGAAAACAATTTGGCAATGCCATGCCGCGTCATGCCCCAGCCTGCCGGCAACGTATGCAATGTCGTTGGAGTGGAATGTCTCCGGAGCGAAGCATCGCCGGCCATGGCGGAAATAGCCGGCATTCAGACAAAATCCGATCTGATGAATCGGGTTTCGCAATTGCTCGGCCTCCTTTTGGAAACCGAGCGGTAAATCGAAGGCAGCTTTGCGCTGCGCGGCGTTCATCCGGGGCAGTGTGTCGAAGGCGCGCTGTTCGGCCGGCGAGAGAATTTGCATGCGTGGCATGGGGTGCGTCTCTTTTCGTATCGAGGGAGGTTTGGTATTCTTTCTTTGTGAGACGGGATGTGATAGATGTCTAGCCTTGTCGGCGGGCCGTTTTGCTGACGTCACACAAACGGTCGTCTGTGATACACCCATGATAGGAGTGTAAGCATGAATCTCGGATATGCCCGGATTTCCAAAGCTGACGGCTCACAGGCACTCGACCTGCAGATAGATGCGCTCACCGCTGCTAATGTGGCTCCTGATCACCTCTACAAGGACAAAGCGTCGGGAAAACGGGAGGACCGGTCTGGCCTGGAGGCTTGCCTGAAAGCCCTGCGTAAAGGTGATACTCTTTATATATGGAAGCTCGACCGGCTCGGACGTGATCTCAAGCACTTGGTCACCACCGTGCGTAACCTCTCGGAACGAGGTGTCGGGCTCTGTGTTCTCACTGGCCAGGGCGCCAATATCGACACAACTACGTCAAGCGGAAAACTGATATTTGGGATATTCGCGGCGCTGGCCGAGTTCGAGGGTGATCTCATTCGCGAACGCACCATGGCCGGTCTCGCTGCTGCCCGCACGCGGGGTCGTAAAGGCGGACGCCAATTCGAATTGACCAAAAACCAGATCCGCCTGGCTCAGTCCGCCATGGCCAATCGGGACACCAGTGTCGCTGACCTGTGCCGTGAACTCGGCATCAGCCGCGCAACCCTCTACCGCTACGTCAGGCCGGCAGGCCAGCTACGTGATCACGCAAGGCGCGTCCTGAAAGTTGAGCGCGATACACCGCCTGGAGCCAGTACATGACCAAAAGCCAATCTGATCAGGCAAATAACAGGGCCGTAAATCCTATGTCGCATTCGGTACCTTTGCGGGGATAGACCCAAGATTCTATTGACAAATCGCTTAGGGTGTCATTTCTCACTCAGCCACACGCACAGATAGTAAGTATTTATACTTTATAATTACAATGCGCTGGGGTAAGTTATTGAAATCTAATACGTGGCTCGCCAAAGCTGTTGGTGTCAGAGAAAAGGTCGCCGGAAATGAAGACTTTGAACTCACATGCGACGCGCACCACAAATATGGGCGGCGATCGACTCTGGAAGCCGCGCTCAAAGGCAATAGGTCTGGCGAACAAGGTGCATTCACAGGCCGGATGGCGGCACAGCGACAGCCCGAACGGAGCCCGTTGGGACACGCAAACAGGAGGACATGAACAATGAACAAGGACATAGGCATACCGGGTGCAGGTTTCATGACTCCGACGCAGAGCCCCGGCTTTCGTTTCTGGCAAACATTCCTGAACTGGCAGAAAAACATCGATATGGTGCTTGCGCCCTACGATCTGACCCAGCCGGCTTTTGCCCTTCTGGCCGTAAGTGCTTGGCTCTCTGAGCAGAACAAGGCTGCAACCGGGCAATCCTTCGTCCGGCAAAAGGTGGTCACGGAAATGGCCCAACTAAACAAGATGCAGGTTTCGCAATTGCTCAAACGTCTGCAAGCGGGTGATTTGGTGAGCATCACGAACTATGAAATGGACCGCCGTGAAAAGCTGATCTCCCTGACCCAAAAGGGCTGGGAAACCCTGGAAAAAACGGTTCCTTTGGTCGAAGAAGTGGACCGCAAAGCTTTGGCGAACGTGAGCATAGGCTAGGTGGTCGAGTAGCCCGGCGTTGTTGCACAAATCGAAATCCGCTTACAGCTTGCCCAACCCCATAAATTTTGGGGTCATAAAACGCGCTCGAACGTAGGCCGTGCGAGAGACGTCATTTTGTTGAGCACAGCAATGCCAACTTTCGCTTCTGTCCTCTGACTGTCAAAGCTGTGTGATTTAAGTTTGTTCCCGATCACCTGCTTAAAGCGTCCCATCAGGGTTTCTCCTCGCGCGCGTTGCCCATATCCTGTCTGCTTTTGCCAAGCCATTTTGCCGTTGGTGCGAATGGAAGCAATTTCGCGGTCGCGTGGTGTCGGGTCACTCGCAATAAGAGAGCTGGGGACTGCTGTCTTGGGCGGGGGAATGATGACCTCCACCCCGTCAAAACGCTCTGCCAATTCTTGTCTGGTTGGTTCACCATCATAAGCACCATCGCCAAGAAATTTGACAACTGGGTCGTCAATCTGATCCAGCAAACCCGGTAAGGCTGTCGGATCGCCAACACTGTCTTGCGTCAGTTCCGCGCAAAGGATTTCGCCCGTGTTCAAATCCATCCCCAGATGCAATTTGCGCCAGGTTCTGCGCTTTATCTTGGTTCCATGCTTCGTTTCCTGCCATTCACCGGCTCCGAAGATCTTCAATCCGGTACTGTCGACCACCAGATGAACCGGTTCCTCTTTGGAGGTTGAGCGATGTTTTGTCAGCTTCAAACTTCCTGTTCGCCGCGACAGGGTTGAAAAATCAGGAATAGGCAGATCAAGCTGCATCAGGCCAAACAGCGAGCGAACAAACCCTTGGCATTGCCGTAACGCCAAGCCGAACACCAACCGCACCTGCAAACAGGTTTCAATGGCAAGGCCTGAGAACTTCAAAGGACGGCCGCGACCCTTGCTGTGTGGGGCAAACCAGGCTTTGGCAACGTCATCGGCAACCCAAACCGTCACATCGCCACGACGGCGCAAGCTTTCGTTATACTCCGGCCAGTTGTTGATCCGATACTCCGCTTTCGTAAACTTGTCCCGCCGGGAAGCATTGTGTTTGAATGGCATTAAAAGCTGCTTAGTTCAAAATATGTTGCCTCTACATAAAGGGCGAAGGCGCCTTTATGCAACAACGCCGATCTGAGGATGAAACTTTATTTTTATCCCACAGATACTCCCCATCAATTGAAGGATGTGGGTTGCAGTGCATCCAAGAAAGCTGAGAGGTATCGCGGTGTTGTAAAGTGTTCTATGTTTGTTTCATGGAACAGACAGTCTTCACATACGGTGCATTCACCCTCTCATATATTCAGGCAGCCATAGTTAGTGGAGGCCTTTTTGTCCTTTTGCTGCTCATCTGGATCATGAGCCTGCGCGCAAAACTGAACAGAGTGCGTGGTACATCGGTGCTGGAGCAAAAGCGGGCAGAATACACAGAAGCCGCACTGGCAGATCTGGTCCGCTCTCAGGGAGAAATGACAGGTCGCATGCAAACCATGGCAGAGGTTTTCGGCTCCCGTCAGTCAGATCTGATGCGTGTGGTGAATGATCGCCTTGATGGTCTTGGTAAAACGTTGGGTGCGTCTGTTCTGGAAACCCACCGCCAAACCCATGCCAGCCTGACAGGCCTGCAGGAGCGCATGGCACTGCTCGACAAAGCGAATAAAACCATGGGTGAGCTGGCAGGGCAGGTGACTGACCTGCAGATGGTTTTGAATGACAAACAAACTCGCGGTGCTTTTGGCCAAGGGCGTATGGAGGCAATCATTGATGACGCGTTGCCCCCAACAAGCTTCTCGTTTCAAAGCTCACTCTCCAATCGCTCCCGGCCTGACTGCCTGATCCATATGCCAACTGGCGCCCCGCCGCTGGTGGTGGATGCCAAGTTCCCTCTGGAAGCCTTCGCCGCAATCAAGGATGCAGAAACCAAGCAGGACCTGAAAGAAGCTGCTGCTCGCTTCCGAAAGGATATCTCCAAGCATCTGGAAGACATTGCAGGCAAATATCTTCTCCCGGGAGAAACACAGGACACGGCGCTTATGTTCGTGCCCTCCGAGAGTCTTTTCGCTGAGATCCACGAAGGTTTCCCTGACCTGACGCAAAAAGCTCACCGCCTGCGTGTGGTCATCGTATCGCCGTCTCTGCTTGTCCTTGCTGTGCAGGTGATCCAGTCTGTGCTGCGCGATGCTCGCATGCGTGAACAGGCTCACTTCATTCAGGCTGAAGTTGGTAAGCTCCTGCTGGATGTTGGACGTCTGACAGAGCGTGTCTCCAAACTGCAAACCCATTTTGCCCAGACCAACAAAGATCTGGATCAGATCATGATCTCAGGCGACAAAATCGGCAATCGAGCTCGCAAGATTGATGAGATGCAATTGGGCGGCAAAGCAACAGATCACGTCTCTTCAGCTGCATCACAAGCCCCACAAACAACACACCTTGCAGAAGATGAGTTGCCATCACCCTTTCAGTTTGATCGGCGGTAAGCGCCTATTTGCTCTGTAGAAGATGATCACGCAAGGCAGCAACAGCTGGACGCCTCCAGGCAGCTGAACTCCCAACAATGTAATAGGTGTTCCCTGTCATATGCCGTGCAGGGACTGGCTCGATCAGTGTCCCATCCGCCAGATCTTTCTCAATGAGCAAAGAGGGAAGTAAGGCAAGGCCAAGGCCCTGACGCGCAGCCTCCAATACCATGAAGAAATGCTCGAAGGAGAGGGAGGTGTCTCCGGGCAAGTAGCTTGAAAGCTTGTGTGCCTCCGCCCAGTATTCCCAACTGCCCAGGCGTGTGGAGTGAATGAGGCGGGGGAGACCCAGAAGATCTTTTATATTCTCCGGTTTTGCTTCTCCCAAGAGACTTGGGTGACAAACCAAAACCATCTCTTCATCACAAATCCGGAAGCTCTCCAGAGCAGGCCAACTGCCACGCCCCACAGTAAGCGCCACATCCACACTGGATGGATCCCAGTTGACCGGATCTTTATGACCAGCTGAAAAGTCGGCTGGGATGGTAACTAGATCAACGCTGATAGCAGGATAGGCCCGCTTAAAGCCTTTGATCCGCTCCATAAACCAAAGATTGGCGAGTGAGGGCAGCGTGCCGATACGCAGCTGACCAGAGACTGAGCCCTTCAGCTCATGCTCAAGATCCTCCACCAGCTTCAACGCGTTCTTGGCCTTCTGGCTCAGCAGCAACCCATCTTGAGTAAGTGCCAGCGTTTTTCCCTGACGGGAAAACAACACCAACCCCAGCTGCTCTTCCAGATTCTGAATGCGGCGGGACACAGCCCCTTGCGTGATGCCAAGCTCCCGTGCAGCGCGGGTAAAGCTCCCATGCCGTGCTGCTGCATCAAAAACAGGAAGAACGGCAAGGATCTGCGAAGTGATCGAAAGACTATGTCGGCTCATACTATGAGTTTAACTCATGTCTATGTGACTGTCATTGGCCTATCTATGAGATTTTACGTAGTTTAAAACAACTCCAGCATGAGTTTTGGGTATAGAGCCTATTCCAGGTAAGTGGCCCTCAGTGCCCCTATCAGAATACGGATTCTCGTTTGAAAGTAAGGTGAGGCTGAACATGGCGCGTCCATTCCATCTGGCATTTCCGATTGATGATCTGGAACAAACGAAGGCGTTCTACATGAGCGTGCTTGGATGTAAACAGGGCCGTGAACTTGAAGGCAAATGGGTCGATTTTGACCTGTTTGGACACCAGATGTCCGCCCACCTTCGTGAAAAATCACAATTTCCCCTTGGAGTCACTGGTGTTGTTGATGGAGATGCAGTTCCCATTCCTCATTTTGGCGTTGTTTTGCCAATGGATGAATGGAAGGTTCTTGCTGATCGACTGAAAACACATGAAACTATTGAATGGTTGCTGGAACCGAAAATCAGGTTTGAAGGGCAACCGGGAGAGCAGGGAACTTTTTTCATCAAAGATCCCTCGGGCAATGCTCTCGAATTCAAGGCATTCGCCAGTGACTCTGACATTTTCGCAACCTGAGTAGATCCCCATGGAAATTTTAGAAGCAACACATACAACACAAAATCCTGCCGAATCTGACCGGATCAAAGTCGCGCTCGCACAGATCGCTCCGGTCTGGTTGAAGCGAGAAGAAACACTGAAAAAAGTGGCTGATGCAGTAGAGCTCGCAGGCAAACAGGGCTGTCAGCTTGTCACTTTCGGCGAAGCACTGGTTCCGGGCTACCCGTTCTGGATTGAACGCACCGACGGGGCACGTTTCAACGATCCAAAGCAAAAAGCGATTTACGCGGAATACCTTGAGCAAGGCGTAGTGATTGAAGACGGTCATCTCGATGGCATCTGTGCGATTGCGAAGAAATACAACATCGCTGTGTATCTCGGTGTCATGGAGCGTGCTGCAAACAGAAGTGGTCATAGTCTCTATTGTTCGCTGGTCTACATCAACCAGAATGGTGAGATCGGCTCCTCGCACCGCAAACTGCAACCAACCTTCGAGGAGCGCCTTGCCTGGGCGCCGGGGGATGGCAACGGCTTGCGTGTTCATCCGCTGGGCCGCTTCACCGTGGGTGGCCTCAATTGCTTCGAAAATTGGATGCCTCTGTCTCGCGCTGCCCTTTATGCGCAAGGAGAAGACCTTCACGTTGCCGTTTGGCCGGGTGGGCGACACAACACCGAAGACACAACCCGCTTTGTTGCCAAAGAAAGCAGAAGCTATGTGATCTCAGTCTCTGGCCTCATGCGCCCAACAGATTTCCCGGAAGACACGCTGGAACTTGCCAAGATCCTTGAGAACAGCGATGACTTTCTCGCAAACGGCGGCTCGTGCATCTCTGCGCCAGATGGGTCTTGGGTTGTTGAGCCGCAAGTCGGTAGGGAAGTTCTGATTACAGCAGAATTGGACCATGCCGTGGTACGTGGTGAACGCCAGAATTTTGATCCAACGGGTCATTACAGCCGACCAGATGTGACGCGCTTGGTCGTTGATCGGAAACGTCAGCAACTCGCGGATTTCATCGACGCTGAATAAAATTAAGTACTCAGGCAGATTTATTGGGGCAGGGTTTTGATTAGCTTAGGTTTTATCTCTCAAAAAATTCAGTAAAGTTGAATGATCCGACCAGCTACAGGCATCCCTGCCTCATAGTAAGATAAAGATCTGAAATAACAGAATCTCAAAGCAGGTGGTGCTGACGTGCTTCATTGCCTGAATGATAGACTCTGTTGTTTGCAGCCCCGCCAAACCCGAGTGTGATCTTCGCATCTGCAAGCTGAGTATTGAAACATGGAAATTTTAGAAGCAACGCATTTATCCCACGATCCGTCCGAATCTGACAAAATCAAAGTCGCCCTCGCGCAGATCGCTCCAGTCTGGTTGAAGCGTGAAGCGACCTTGAACAAAGTGATTGATGCGGTAGAGCTTGCTGGCAAGCAGGGCTGCCAGCTTGTTGCATTTGGAGAGACACTGGTGCCGGGCTATCCGTTTTGGATTGAACGCACAGACGGTGCACGCTTCAATGATCCAAAGCAAAAAGCCATGTACGCCAAATGCCTTGATCAAGCCGTGGTGATTGAGGACGGTCATCTGAATGCTGTCTGTGCAGCAGCAAAGAAACACAGCATTTCCGTGTATCTCGGTGTTATGGAGAGAGCAGCAAACAGAAGCGGGCATAGTCTGTACTGCACACTGGTCTACATTGATCAAAACGGTGAGATCGGTTCTGCGCACCGTAAACTGCAGCCAAGCTATGCAGAACGTCTTGCCTGGGCACCGGGAGATGGCAACGGTTTGCGTGTCCATCCGCTGGGCCGCTTTACGGTTGGTGGCCTGAACTGCGCTGAAAACTGGATGCCCTTGTCACGCGTCGCCCTGTATGCGCAAGGAGAAGACCTGCACGTGGCCGTCTGGCCGGGCGGCCTGCGGAACACAGAGGATCCAACACGCTTTGTTGCCAAAGAAAGCAGAAGCTACGTACTATCAGTCTCAGGGCTGATGCGTGCTGCAGATTTCCCAACGGATACGCCAGAACTAGCAGAAATACTCGAAAACAGTGGTGAGTTTCTCGCTGATGGCGGGTCTTGTATCGCTGCACCTGATGGATCATGGGTGGTCGCACCACAGGTTGGTAAAGAACTCCTGATCACAGCAGAGCTGGATCACGCCTTGGTGCGGGCAGACCGCCAACTCTTTGACCCGACCGGCCACTACAGCCGACCGGATGTCACACGTCTGGTCGTCGATCGTAAGCGCCAACAGCTTGCTGAATTCGTCGACTCTGAATAAAACAAATCGCAGATTGATATATTACGGTGTATTTGTGAGATGAGCCTGCTGGTCTCAAATAAAAATACGCTCAACAATGGAGTGCCTCATGAACCTGGTCTTATCTCTCAAAAGCTTCAACGAACCTGAGTGGATCGACCGTTTGCAGGCACTTCTTCCCAATCGAAAGATTGAGGGCTGGAACGGCGGCGTCGCTGAGCCCGAAAAAGCAGAATATCTCCTTGCCTGGAAACCAGACCCAGCTGCCTTTGCCGCCCTGCCAAACCTCAAGGTGATCTTTTCACTGGGCGCAGGTGTCGATCATCTGACCTCATTGCCGGAACTCCCCAACCTCCCGTTGGTCCGGATTGTTGACCCAGACCTCACCAGCCGCATGACAGAGTGGGTGGTCTTCCAAACGCTTCTCCACCATCGCCAACATTTAACTTATGCCGCTCAGCAGGAGGCAGGTGTTTGGCATGGACACAGGCAATGGGCAGCAAAGGACGTACGCGTTGGTATTCTGGGGCTTGGTGAGCTGGGGTTGGACTCTGCAAAAGCCCTCAAAGCGCTGGGCTTTAACGTTGCCGGGTGGTCTCGCTCGCCAAAAGATGTAGACGGCATTGAAAGCTTTGCCGGTGAAGACCAGCTTGAGGCGTTCCTTAATCGTACTGATATCCTGATCAATCTGTTGCCCTCAACACCTGCCACGCACAAGCTGGTCAATGCAGAGCGATTGGCCATGTTGTCTCAATCTGGCGCATTAGGAGGGCCTGCCTACATCAACGCTGGACGTGGTGCGACACAGGATGAAGCTGCGATCGACACAGCTTTGACATCCGGCCAGCTCAAAGGTGCCAGCCTTGACGTGTTCGCAATCGAGCCTCTGGCTGACACAAGTCCTCTCTGGCAGCAGAAAAACTGCATCATCACACCACATGTGGCAGCTGAGAGCGACCCGCAAGCTCTCTCCGAATATGTTGCCCAGCAAATCAAGGGATTTGAGCGAGGTGAAGCGCTCGAGAACCTAGTTGATTTGGAAGTCGGGTATTAAGTTCACCTGATTCTTGATGAAACCTTAGTTTAGAGTGCCAAATAACGGAAGAAGTTGAGTGCGGAGATCAATCTAAGGTTTAGCTGCAAGGAGTAGCATCAAACACAACTATAACAATTAAGTTGTGACCTGATGCTCTCCATAATCCGAGGTTTGTTCCAGCGAGATCTGGGCAGCGCGACTATTGAATTCAGCCTCATCTCTGGCCTCATCGCTCTGGCGATTCTTGCCATGGTGTCCGCACCAACGCTCACCAGCACCTCTTTTATTGCTAAGAATACCAGTGCGCAGCCAAACGTAGCCGAGCGTGATCTTCAATTGTGGGAACTGGTGAAGCCAAACAATTAAATTTGTAAATAAATGAATTTTAGCGAGACAAAACTACCAAGTGTTAAGGCCTTCTTTGGAATTACCCTTGCAAAACCATAACATGGTATTTGTGGGGGAGATCACGACATGATTGCAAATGGACTATTGATCATTTTTCCATTGCTGCTTGCAATCGCCGCATTCTTTGATCTCTTCACAATGACGATTCCGAACAAGCTCAACCTGATTATAGTCGTTGCCTTTGTCAGTCTGGCCTTCTTATTGCAATTGCCCCTAGAACAGGTTGGCATGAGCTTCGCACTCGGCTTCGGTGTGATGGTTGTCGGCTTCGGTCTGTTCGCGCTCGGTGTTATGGGCGGCGGTGATGTGAAGTTCCTCGCTGCAATCTCTCTTTGGCTCGGTCTCTCGATGAACATGCTGGACTTTATTTTGCTGACCAGCATTTATGGCGGAGCATTAACACTGGTTATCCTGGCCTTGCGTAGGGTTCCGTACTTTCCGCAGTTCATGCAGGGGCAGGAATGGCTCTTAAGATTGCATGACAGAAAAGCAGGCGTTCCATACGGGATTGCAATCGCAATTGCGGGGATTCAGGTGTACCCGAAGACCTTCTGGTTTGCTCAAATTCCAACTTTCTAAGCATTTCGCGAGCAAATCATCTTAGTAAAGTATTAATGTTTTGAACTAGTGTGCTTTCACTGGCGCTAACCTATTGCTGTTCATGCATATTCCTAATTTGACTCTATGCACATAAGTAAAAAATACAAATGTAGTGATGTTACGGAATATTAACTATGTCTTGACAATTTTTGCTCAAATTAGGGTTAACGAATGCTGCTTAGCTAAATCTCTTAGAGGGTGGGTGCCACATGAAGGCCTCCAGATTACTAGTTTTAATTATCGCTTTAAGCGCTGGTGGGTTGGCCGCCTGGCTGAACCTGTCTTCCGGTTCCCGGGAGCAGTCGCCAACCATTGTTGCTCCAGTACAAGAAATTCCATCACTGGATATTCTTGTTGCAGCGCAGGACCTCAAAGTCGGTACATCTCTTACCCAAGGCGATTTAGCTTGGGCCAAATGGCCAGAAGAATCTGTATCTGACGGCGTAATCTTGCGCGGCTCAAGTCCAAATGCAGATGAAGAATTTCTGGGACAGATTATCAAAGCAGCGATGTTTAGTGGCGAACCAATCCGTGCAGAGCGTCTCATTGATACGGACAAAGGCTTCCTGGCAGCGATCCTCCCAAAAGGAAAACGCGCCGTTGCTGTTCCGGTTGATGCAGTCTCTACCGCAGGTGGTTTCATCCTTCCTGGAGATAAGGTTGATGTGCTGATTACCATGCAAGCTAAAAAACAGAACGACGGCTTCGTCAGTGAAACGCTCCTCGAGAATATCAAGGTGCTCGCAATTGATACCACGACGGCCTCTGAAAACAGTGAGAAGGCGATGTCTCCAGACCAGACAGCTACACTGGAACTCTTGCCCCACGAGGCTGAGACTGTCGCTCGCGCAACCCAGATGGGAACTCTCTCGCTCTCATTGCGCAGTGCTGCAGATTCCAGAGACGGTTTGAAGCAACCGCCGCGCGTCAAAGGTGGTGTGAAGTTCGTAAAGTACGGGATTGCCTCCCAGTCTGTTAACGGAAATTAGTAGGTAAACTATGGTTTTTCATCGACAAATTAGTCTGGCGAGAAGTTTACCGCAAAAATGCAGCCTTAGTGGTGCACTCATGCAGTTCCTTCTGTTCGTTGCCTTGGTTTTAGTTGGACCGCAGCTTGCATTTGCTCAAAATAATTTCGAAGCGACTGTGGAAGTCACCTCTCAGCACCGCGGCAAAGTTCGTCAGCTGAATGTTGGTGAAGGAAGATCTATCGTCCTCAACACAAACGAGGAAGTCCGTGATGTTCTTGTCTCGAATCCAGAAATTGCAGATGCTGTTGTCCGCACCAGAACCCGCGTTTTTGTCTTCGGAAACAAGATAGGCCAGGCGTCATTGGTTCTGTTCGGCAATGGTGGCCGCCAACTGGCATCATTCAACCTGAGCGTACAGCCTGATCCTTCAGGCCTGGTTGAACTCATCCAACGATTGCTGCCAAACTCTGCAATCAATGCTGACATCGTCAATCAAAGCGTTGTCCTCTCAGGAACAGCAATCTCCGCCCTCGAAGCACAACAGGCCTACGATATTGCGTTGAAGTTTGTGGGCAACGATGACAAAAAAATCGTCAACACAATTGCAGTCGCCGAAAAAGATCAGGTCCAACTCAAAGTTACAGTTGCTGAAATTGAACGCACAACGATTAAGCAGCTTGGTGTGAACCTCCAAGGCTCACTCAAAATTGGTGCTCTTGATGTCAATTTCAATACGTCACCTGCGTATAACATCAATCCATCTGTTGTGAATGCTGGATCCCTGGCAGGAAAGTTGGGGTTTGGTAGCGGCACCCTCAATCCCACAATCAAAGCGCTCGAGCGTGAAGGGGTAATGAGAACACTTGCGGAGCCAACACTTGTAGCGGTCTCTGGCGAAAATGCTAGCTTCCTCGCCGGTGGTGAGTTCCCGATCCCCGTGGCTTATGAGGATAACAAGGTAAGCCTTGAGTTTAAACCTTTTGGTGTCGGGTTGGATTTCACGCCTGTTGTTCTTTCCGGAGGACGTATCAAACTGCGAGTAAAAACCGAAGTCAGTGAGTTGAGTTCTGAAGGGGCTGTAAGTATCGCAGGCGCAATCGCTGTTTCCGCGCTTAAAGTGCGCCGCGCAGAATCTACACTAGAACTTCCTTCCGGAGGCACCTTGGTAATGGCAGGTCTTCTGAAGCAGAATTATGGACAGGAAATTGACGGGATACCTGGCTTAAAGAATATTCCAATTCTTGGTACCATGTTTAAGAGCCGCGATTATATCAATCGCCAAACTGAGCTTGTAATCTTTGTAACGCCTTATGTTGTGAGACCAATCGCGCGATCTCAAGTTGCGCGACCTGATGATAATTTTGCAGCACCAAGTGATCAGTCAACAATCTTTTTAAACCAATTAAGCCGGGTTTACAGGGGAGCAGACGCTCCTGTGAAAGGGAATTATCACGGCAAAATTGGCTACATTTACGAGTGAGGACAAGAGAAATGAATACCCTACTGTCACCCACTTTGAAATGTGTACGCAAATTGAGAGAAGCTTCAGTAGTGCTCAGTACTTTTGCTATGCTTGGAGCATGTCAGTCACAACCATCATATGTTGAACATCAGTCGATTGCAGACTTTGATTATCGGAAAAGGCATCCGATTGTTATTACAGAAGCACCTGAAAATTTTGATATCCCCGTAGCTGGGGAGATGCGTAATTTGAACGGGTCCATGAAAACAGCAATTGCTGCGTTTGGTAAACAGGCAGACATCGATGGAAATGGATTTGTTGAGGTTTTGGTTCCGTCAGGTTCTGGGAATGAAGCAGCAGCAAAAGCTATTTCCCCTCAGATTCGCACCGCATTGAAAAAAGGCGGAGTAACCGCAGATCATATTGTTATGAGGAGTTATGCGGTGTCTGATATGGCTGCCTCAGCACCAGTCCGCCTTTCATTTATGCGTGTGAAAGGAGTTGTGCGTGATTGCGGTAATTGGCCTGATGCGATGATAAGCAATCATCAAAATATGGACTATCACAACTTCGGCTGTGCTACTCAGGCAAACCTCGCTGCGATGGTCGATAATCCGACAGATCTGTTGCGACCACGCCCCTTGGGACCTAATGATCCCGCGAGAACAAATGAGATTTTGGCAAACAACCGATCTGGAGACCTGACTGCAGGTCAGTACGGAGCTGGTGTTGGCACAAACGTATCATCCGTGGCGCAGAACTAGTGGGATAAACTATGAGCGATTTAGCGCAGTTCGATTCAGATGCCTCATCACGGCAAGAAACGACGAGTCAGCTTTCAACTTCTGACTTTCAGTTTGTAAATATTCCGCGGATTTCTGTTCAGGCATTTTGCGTGGATTCAAGAACATCAGAAACGATCCAGAATGCGAGCTTAGATCGACGGATGTCGAAGACGCATACGATGGTGCGACAAGGTGGTATTTCCGCAGCTGTAGAAACATTTGAAAGTGCCGCTACTCCTAACTTCTTGATCGTCGAATCGTTGTCTAATCCAAAAGAGATGATCGCTGAGTTAGATCGACTGGCTGAATACTGTGACGCTGGGACTAATGTTCTTGTTATTGGGCGCATAAATGATGTCAACTTGTACAGAACGCTCATTAGCAGAGGTGTCGGCGAGTACATTGTCGGACCGGTGGATATCCCTCAATTGATAAATACCATTGGTCAGTTTTACGCAAATACTGACGCGGAACCCTTCGGTCGAACTGTGGCTGTGATCGGTGCTAAAGGTGGGTGTGGTGCATCGTCAGTTGCACACAATTTGTCTTGGTCAATTGCGAAAACACTCGACAACGATGTTGCAATTGCTGATTTGGATTTGCCATTTGGAACAGCAGGTTTAGATTTTAATCAAGACCCATTACAAGGCATATTGGAAGCAATTGCATCTCCTGAGCGGCTTGATGACACGCTACTGGATCGTCTTCTTGCTAAGTGTAATGACCGTCTCAGGTTGTTAGCAGCACCAGCTACGCTTGATCAAACCTACGACTTTGACACTGAGAAGTTTGATCAGGTTATTGAGGTCATGCAAAAAGGAACGCCGACTGTCGTTCTTGACTTGCCGCACACGTGGAACAGCTGGGTACGGCATATCCTTGCACATGTAGACGAAGTCTTGATTGTAGCTGAGCCTGACTTAGCAAACCTTCGAAATGCAAAAAACTTGGTCGACAGTATCGGCCAACTTCGACCAAACGACGCAAAACCATATTTGGTTTTGAACAAAGTCGGCATTCCGAAGCGGCCAGAAATTAAGCCCGACGAGTTTAGTAGTGCTTTAGATGTGGTTTCTTTAGCGGTAATGCCGTTTGAGCCTGCATTGTTTGGGACTGCATCCAACAATGGTCAGATGATTGCAGAGTTCGATAGTAAACACGCTGTTGCAGGTTTGTTTGAAGAGATTGCAGCCAAGGTCACGGGCAAGGCTGAAACGTATACAAAAAACAAGTCGCTCATCGCATCTCTCATTAAAAAAGTCCGCAAATAGTCCTCTGGTTGATTTTGTGCTGATTTCAAAGGCGGAAGAATATGTTTGGTAGACGTGGCAACGGTGAATTTAGAAGCAAAAATCCAAAGTCTGCTTCAGTAAATCCTGCGATACAGAAACAGACAACAAAGACTGCTGTACAGGACACACCAAGCACCATAAAATCTAGTTCGTCTGTTGCCGAAGTTCAGCGAGAAAAGCCCAAAGAAACGGCTCCTGAAACACAACGAACTCAGGAGTACTACGCAACCAAAGCATCGATCTTCAATGCGTTGGTGGAGGCAATTGATCTCTCGCAGTTGAGCCGGCTGGATCAAGAGGATGCGCGTGATGAGATCCGGGATGTCGTCAATGACATTATCGCTCTCAAAAATCTCGTCATGTCGATTGCTGAGCAGGAGGACCTGCTCGAAGATATTTGTAACGATGTGTTGGGCTATGGACCACTTGAGCCGCTTTTAGCCCGTGATGACATTGCCGATATCATGGTGAACGGGGCGAACACCATCTACATCGAAACAGCTGGCATGGTGGAGCAAACAAACATTCAGTTTCGCGATAATCGTCAGCTGATGAACATCTGCCAGCGGATTGTGTCTCAGGTTGGTCGTCGTGTGGATGAAGCCAGCCCGATATGTGATGCGCGCCTTCCTGATGGCTCTCGTGTGAACGTGATCGCCCCGCCTCTGTCATTAGACGGGCCTGCATTGACAATTCGTAAGTTTAAGAAAGACAAGCTTACGCTCGATCAGCTGGTGAATTTTGGTTCGATTTCGCGTGAAGGCGCTGAGATCCTGGAAATCATCGGCCGAGTACAATGTAACACGGTTATTTCTGGTGGTACGGGCTCAGGCAAAACCACACTTCTCAACTGCTTGACGCGCTATATCGATAGCACGGAGCGCATTATCACTTGCGAAGATAGTGCCGAACTCCAACTTCAGCAGCCACATGTCGTCAGATTGGAAACCAGACCTCCAAACCTGGAAGGTGAGGGTGAGATCACTATGCGTGATCTTGTAAAAAACTGTCTGCGTATGCGTCCTGAACGTATCATCGTAGGTGAGGTTCGTGGCCCGGAAGTATTTGATTTGCTTCAGGCAATGAACACAGGCCATGATGGCTCAATGGGCACGATCCACTCTAACTCACCACGTGAGTGTCTAAAGCGTATTGAATCCATGATCGCTCTTGGGGGGTTCTCTCTTCCATCTAAAACTGTACGTGAGATTATTGTTGGTTCTATTGATGTGATTGTCCAGGCAGCACGCCTGAGAGATGGCTCACGCCGGATTACTCACATTACCGAAGTCGTAGGAATGGAGGGAGATGTCATCACGACACAAGACCTCTTCACCTATGAAATCACGGGAGAAGACGCGAATGGCAAAATCATAGGCCAGCATCGCTCCACTGGTATAGGACGTCCGCTCTTCTGGGAAAGAGCAAGATACTTCAACGAGGAAGAGCGGCTAGCCCGCGCGCTGGATGCTTCAGACGTTTCTGGAGGATTACATGGCTGACTTGGATAACTTCTTGGCCTCTCCGCTCGCTGATTATCTGATTACAGTTTTGATTATGGTGAGTGTCGTTGGTGTCACATTCACACTCTTGATGCCTCTCTTTTCCAAAGACAAACTTGGGAAACGAAAAGAGGGCCTTGTTCAGAAAAATAGAACTCAACCAAACGGGCAATCTCAGAAGGTTGATGTTACAGCTCGTAGAAAAACCGTTCAGGATCAGCTTAATGCTATGGAGGCCGCGCAAGCTGCCAAGAAAAAAAATGCAGACAAGCCGATTTTTACCGACTGGATTGGGCAAGCTGGCCTATCCTGGTCTAAGCCCAAATTCTATTTCATCTCAATGGTGTGTGGCTGCATTGTCTTTACTTTAAGTTTTTTCTCCGGGCAGCCTTTATGGATTTCAATTGCTCTTCTTTTTGTGGGCGTGTTCGGATTACCTCGATTCTATGTTTCGAGGCGGCGAAAAAAACGGTTCAACCAATTCCTTGATGAGTTTCCCAATGCAGTCGATATCATTGTTCGTGGCATCAAATCAGGCATGCCTTTAGGAGATTGCATGCATATTGCTGCTTCTGAGGCGAAAGACCCTGTTGGGTTAGAATTCTCACTTGTACTGGATAAGATGCAAATGGGGATACCGCTGGCTGAAGCAATCCAGAACATGCCGAAAAGAGTACCACTGCAAGAAACAAACTTCCTTGCGATTGTAATTGCTATTCAAGCGCAAGCCGGTGGTAGCCTCTCAGATGCGCTCAATAACCTTTCAAAGACGTTGCGTCAGCGTAAAGAGATGAAAGGAAAAATTCGAGCCGTCAGCCAGGAAGCAAAATCATCGGCAGCAATCATCGGCTCTCTGCCCTTCTTAGTGACGATCATATTGTACTTAATCGCACCAAGTTACATTCGCTTACTCGTGGATACAGATATTGGCTTAATTCTCATCGCTGTTGGTTTAACTTGGATGACACTTGGAATCTTGGTCATGCGTAAAATGATTGATTTCAAGATATAGGAGCCCAGAGATGTCAATTACAGATCTTGGAAACAGCAACTTATTTGTAGTCATTCTCACATTACTTGCGGTATCAGGAACAGCCTATACGCTTTTAATGCCTCTATTTGAGCGCGATGAACTTAAAAGCCGTATGAAATCGGTTGCTCTTGAGAGGGATAAAATTCGAGCACGTGAACGTAATCGATTAGCCAACAGTAAAGAGGTTGAACGTGCTTCCCTTCGAAGTAGCCCTAAAGAAAGTGTGCGAGAATTTGTCGATAAATATAACCTTAAAAATACTTTATCGAATGATGGGTTAGTTAGAAAACTAAAAATGGCAGGATATAGAGGATCATCTCCTCTCTATTCATATTTGTTTATGCAGATTATGTTGCCTATAGGTTTTTTTATTCTTGCATTTGTTTATCTCGCTGCCATTTTGAAGTTAGATGTTCCCGTCTTGGGTGTGCTTTGTATTAGTTTGCTATTCTCGGCGATCGGATTCTATGCACCTAGTATTTTTGTGCAAAATCAAATTTCGAAACGACAAGAAACCATTCGATTAGCGTGGCCGGATGCCATGGATTTGATGCTCATCTGTGTCGAGTCTGGCATGTCGATTGAGGCTGCTTTTAAGAAAGTTGCAGAAGAAATTGGAGCTCAATCTGCAGCACTCGCTGAAGAACTTGTTCTAGCTAATGCAGAGCTTTCTTACTTAGATGAGCGAAAGAGAGCTTACCAAAATCTGGCAGAACGAACAGGCCTTGACGGTGTGAAGAATGTTGTTATCGCGCTCACACAGGCTGAGAGATACGGGACACCAATTGGGAATGCCCTTAGAGTTCTGTCAGATGAAAACCGTCAAGCTCGTATGCAGGAAGCCGAACGCAAAGCGGCGGGATTACCACCTAAGCTAACCGTTCCTATGATGCTATTTTTCATGCCTGTTCTGTTTATAGTTATTATTGGTCCTGCAGTAATTCAAGTCATGCAAACATTTTAACCCGTCACGCCTTGCCTAGCATGGTCTTCAAATACGCTACATTCTCTGCTGCTTGGCGTGGGTTTATGTCGGATTGGGCGAGGCGGACGGCTTCGTCAAACCGGCCTTGCAGTCCAAGGGTCAGAGCAAGGTTCTGGCGAACCTGACTGCCAGCTTCGCCGGTATCCAGTGCTGTTCGTAAAGTTGTCTCTGCGTTGCGCAGATCGCCTCCCAGCAGGTAGGACATTCCCAGGTTATTCAAAACAGTTGGCTCATTTGGCGAAAGCTTCAGCGCTTGCTGGTAGGTTGAGCGTGCTTGTTTAGTCTCACCAAGCTGATCCAGAATAGCCGCCTTGGCAGAAAGCATCTTCCAGTTTGGCTGTGCTGGGTCGAACGCATTGTCGATGACATTGAGCGCTTCCTGCAACTTGCCGTTTTCAGCTAGCACTTTGCCATAGCTTGCCGCAATCGTGTTGTTATCAGCATTGGCGATGACACCACGTCGTAAAATTGCTTCTGCTTGTTGGCCTTGGCCATCAATTCTCAAAGCTGCTGCAAAGTTCAGGATTGTACGTGGGCTTTTCTGGTCCTTGGCATACGCTCCGCCCCAGTAGGCGAGGGCTTGTTGCATCTCTTGTGAGCCGGGCTCAAGTTGCTGACTCTGAGAGATAGATGCCTGAGCGCGTTGTTTGTTGGTTGCGCAGCCGGAAAGTGCAAGCCCGCAAACCAGCAGCAGTGAAACAGCTGTTGCACTTCTTAAAATGCCACAAGACATCTTGGTTGTGTGTGTGCGGTCAAATACGGCCATGGAACCCTCAGCAACGAAGCAATTCAAATATTGTTTGAAAATCTAATATTATCCCTAATTTCTGGTTAATTTGGCTTAGCTAAGCCCTTGGTTGGACGGGGAGCAGCAAGCCGAATGTCTTGCGCAGAACCAGTAACGTCGTTAGGTTGCCACAAAGCTGCCCGAATAGGACAGAACACAAATTTCAAACATCTCATAAATGGAGCTCCCGGTGCACGGTCCGTTAATTTCTGCCGATGAAACAGTAAATCCAATCCCGGTTGTAGCGCTCTCCGCGAGTGAGTTGGACGCGCATCTTGATGCCTCTGGTGCCATGGCAAAGTCTTGGGCAAAAGCGCAGGAGTTTACAGCTGCTTTTGGAGAAACTCTGGCAGTTCCAAATGAAGCCGGTGAGATTGAAACCATTCTGTTCGGCTACGGCGAAAGCCAGAGAGACGCTTTAGAAACAGGCGCTGCTCTTAACAAAAAGCTCCCAACTGGCGTGTTTGAACTGTCGAAAGGTTTTGAAGATCCAGCTGGTATCGCTCTCGGTTTCTCTCTCGCAGCCTACCGTTTTGATGCCTATAAGAAAATTCCTGCGCCGAAGTCTCAGCTAGTCATCAGCGAGCCGGGCATTTTGGAAGAGCTGGCACCAATTATCGCTGGTGCGCACCTTGCAAAAGATCTCATCAATACCCCTGCAAATGATATGGGGCCGGAAGAACTAGCCGCAGCAGCTTGTCAGCTTTTTGAAGATCACGGCGGATCCTCAAAAATCATCATGGGTGATGTTCTGGAGAACGAGTTTCCGCTTGTGCATGCTGTCGGCAATGGCAGTGACAGAGCGCCGCGTCTGATTGATGCGACCTGGGGTAAAGAGACTGATCCGAAAATCACGTTGGTCGGCAAAGGCGTAATTTTCGACAGTGGTGGCTTGGACGTGAAGCCAGCTGCCGGCATGATCCTTATGAAAAAGGATATGGGTGGCGCGGCAAATGTTCTTGGCCTAGCAGCAATGATCATGAAAGCCGAGCTGCCAATGCGCTTGCGCGTGATTATTCCTGCAGTTGAAAATGCGATCTCGGGCCGCTCATTCCGCCCGTCAGACATTTTTACAAGTCGTAAGGGCCTTTCTGTCGAGATCGGTAACACAGATGCTGAAGGACGCTTGGTCCTGGCAGATGCACTTGCGCTGGCTGATGAAGAGAGCCCGGAGCTGATTGTTGATATGGCAACGCTGACAGGTGCAGCCCGTGTCGCACTGGGGCCTGATTTGCCGCCATACTATACAGATGATGAGGACTTGGCTGAAACGATCGCTGTTCACAGTGAAGCGGTGAATGATCCTTTGTGGCGCTTGCCGCTCTGGAAGCCATACAAAAAGTACATCACCTCCAAAACAGCTGATCTGGCAAACATCAACACAAGCGGAGCAGGTTTTGCAGGCTCAATCACTGCAGCCTTGTTCCTTCAGAGATTCGTTGAAAACGCAGGCAGCTGGGTGCATCTTGATATCTACGGTTGGACCCCAATTGAGAAAGATTTTAGGACCCATGGCGGAGAAGCCCAGGCAATTCGGGCACTTTTTGACATGTTGAAGACCCGATTTGGCTAAGCAAAGTACGGATTGCGCTGTCAAAATTACTTAATACCTCAATCTGGTAAGGGTCCCGAAATGATTTGCAGGCTAGGTTTTAGCCTGCAATAGGGATTAGGACGAATAAATATGCCCGTAGAGATCCGCCCGTCGCAGGCGCTTAAGCTATGGCATGATGTAGTGTTGGAATTGGTGCGCGCAGCAGATCAGGATTTGACTGCTCGCCAAATGTCTATTCTTTTAACTGTATATCTTGAGCCTCCACCACATACCGTGCGCGGACTTGCGCAAAAGCTAGGGGTTACCAAGCCTGCAATTACGCGTGCCTTGGATACCCTTGGAACAAACAAGCTGCTTTCCAGAAAGCGTGATGAAAATGATCGACGCAATGTCGTTGTCACACGCACAGTTACAGGGGCGCTGTATCTGGAACAGCTTGGTGATCTGGTATCAGAAAAAGCTCAAGACCTTTCGCGTTGATCGAAAGGCGGAACCAAGACATTATCAATCCGCTATGCCATTCTGATTGGAGAGAGCTCCCATATGACTGTTCAACTTGACCGCCGTTTACATCCGGTAAGGCCAGATCTGGCTTCGACTGACTATCGCGGTCAGGTGCAATCCGAGCGCTTTGTCGAGGGGACAAACTATTCTGTAAAAGCAGACAAGGTTGAACTACGCGCTCGGCCAGACTTTGCATGCGGGATCGATACCGAACTGAATTTCGGCGAAACCTTTCGTGTATTCGAGACAACGAAAGAAGGATGGTCTTGGGGCCAGCTGCAAACAGACGGATATGTTGGCTGGTTGCCGACAAACGTGCTGGGGCCTGTTGAACAAGCAACTCACAGAGTGATTGCCCTTCGCACCTATCGTTATCCGGAAGCTGAAATGAAACGTGCAGCCCTGGGGCAGGTCTCAATGGGAGCACTCGTAAGCGTTGTGGGAAATGAGACCACGCGCGGGCTGGAATTTGCAAAGCTTGCTGATGGCTCGTTTATGGTCAAAAAACACTTGGTAGAGCAGACTGATAAAGCTGCCGACTGGGTGAAAGCAGCAGAAGCTATGGTCGGAACGCCATATCTTTGGGGTGGACGCTCTACTCTAGGTCTGGATTGCTCCGGCTTGATCCAACTTGCACTCCAGACCGGCGGTATAAATGCCCCACGTGACGCGGATATGCAGGAAGCCATGCTGGGCGAACAACTCGACCTCTCCAGTGGCCTGCCAACTTTGCGGCGCGGCGACTTGATGTTCTGGAAAGGGCATGTGGGCGTTATGTCTGATTCTGAGACCTTGTTACATGCCAACGGTTACACAATGACGGTCGCTTATGAAGGGCTTCAGGCAGCTCTTAAACGCATTGGCGAGAACGAATTTGGCCAGCTCACCTCTGTGAAGAGGCTAAGTTGAAACGATGTTTACCCGTGCTTAACCATAAAGCGTATTATCGGCATATCTGACCCGTCAATTCGCGCAAATTAGGTTTTCGTTCACTAAAATAATCGCACAAATAACTAGTAAAATTTAACAGTTATTCGGTGGGGTTTGCCGTGTTTTGGAAGCTGCAAAAACAGGTCTCTGATCGTTCGTCAAAAATTGCCTCTGTCGCAATCTCTACTGCGATGATCGCAGGCATCTCCGCTACCTCAATCACACCCGCCTCTGCGGATGTTGAGGTGGTCGCCGACCAGGCAAAAGTCTTCCGTCTCGAAGAGCCTGCCGAAACCATCATTCTTGGAAACCCAAGTATCGCAGATGTGACAGTGCACGACCGCCTGACAATCGTGATCACCGGCAAATCCTACGGCACCACTAATCTGGTTGTCCTGAACGATGCCTCTGAGCCCGTTGTAGAAGAGCTGATCACCGTAACAGCAGAAATGGCCGGCTACGTTGCCGTCCACCGCAACAACAGCCGCTTCACCTACTCCTGCAACCCCGACTGCCATGAAGTCCTACGTCTAGGTGACAATAAGAAAAAGATCGAGGATGTCGCCGCGACCATCAGCATGCGCAACGAACTGGCAGAAAATGGGATTGTAGCAAAAGGCAGTCAGTAAATTGGAACAGTCCAATACCCCTCATTACAGTTAGAAAGTTGCGCTGAAGGGAACGAAGGGTGGGATATTCAAAGTCGAGAAAATTACTCTCTGACAACAAAGGTGTCACGGCAATTGAGTTTGCAATAGTCGCTCCGATGTTGTTTGCAATTATATTGGCTATAATCGAACTTGGTATTTCGTTTCTTGTTGAGGTGCTATTGGACAATGCTGTAGCTGATGCTGCGAGGCAAATTAGGACTGGGCAAGTTTACTATGCCGAAAAAGATGGAAACTACAGCAAAACTAAGTTCAAGAACGTAATTCTTGATGGGGGGACGGGACTTCTTAAGTCGGTGGAAGATAAGCTTTATATTGATGTCGTATCTTTTAAAAATTTTGAAGACATCCCAAAACCAAAGCCGATAATCAAGGAAGGCAAAGTCGTAATGGAGCAGAATTGGAAGCCAGGGGGCCCCAGCAATGTAGTCTTGGTTAGAGTAGTTTGTGCTTGGCCAATGATTACCTCCATGATGGCAGAAATATTCGGACAAGCTACGAACGGCAACCGAATTCTTGTTGCAACAGAAGTTTTTAGAAATGAGCCTTTCTAACAACTGACGAGTGAAGCTGCTTATGAAATTTCGTGCAAGATTACTCAATTTAGTAGGTGGCTTTTCCAAAAGCCAAGCGGGTGTAGCCGCAATCGAATTTGCAATGACAATCCCATTTTTGTTGTTTTTGTTTGTCGGTATGGTCGAGCTGATAACGGCAATTTCATATGATCGCCGTGTTAGTAAAACTGGCTCGTCGATTGCAGATCTTGTTGCACGTTCTAGTGACGTGACTGGCAAAATGGATGATATCGAAAGAGCAATCGCACATCAAATGACACCGTATGATGATGCAGATATTGATGTAAGAATTGGGATGGTTTTGATCAAGGCCAACTCTCCTGAAATTGTTTGGAGTTGGGGAAACAAGGTTCCTGTTCCCTGGGCTAAGGGAAGTAAACCTGATGGTGTAAGCTTCTCCGCCAATATGAAAAGCAATGGGCAGTATTACCTCATTTCAACATCAAGCCTTGATTACAACTTCATTCTAGGGAAATTGCTTTCTAACCTAAGTCAGGTTTTAACTGGAGAGAGTGATCAATTTACATCTATCGCTCTCAGTGACAGCTTTGTACTTCATCCACGGAAAGTCTCATGTGTGGAATATTACAACAGCTGCGCCAACTATCCATCATAATAACAACTACGTAAGATTTAGTGCTGTAATCTAAATATTGATGTGTCATAACTTCGCAGATCGCCAAAAACTGCTGTTTTGTGATCTTTACCGATAGATTTGTTAGCTCAAATGTTGAATAAGCGCCCCAAGCTTGGCGAAGAATTTAACGCACATATCGCTGAACAGTCACAGAGCTGCGATAGTATGGCTGAGACCTCCCCTCAAGAGCCCTATCGCAACACTCTTGAGCTCGGGCTGGTGCGGTATGTGGAAAATGAAAAGAGGCTATCAATGGCTACCAATCGGACCTATGACCAAATCCAGGTCGGAGATTCCGTCACTCGCTCCCGCATCTGTACAGCAAACGATCTTTACGTTTTTGCGCATGCGTCTGGCAACATCAATCCACTGCATCTGCCAAACGCGCAGTGGGAAGGCATTGAGAAGAAAGATGGCCCATCCGCACCATTCATGTGGGGCGCTACTCTGATCTCAGCCGTCGTCGGCAACTACCTCCCAGGTCCTGGCTGTGTGTACCGCGATCAGACACTTTCTTTCCATAACAAGGTGAAAGTGGATCAGGTTCTCGACGTCACTGTAACCGTTCTGGAAAAACTGCCAGATAACATCATCCGCCTTGCAACAAGTGTGAAGGTTGACGATGGCACTCTGGTTGCTGAAGGTGAAGCTCGGGTAGAAGCACCAACAAAATCAATTTCTTACGATGCAGAAGAGCTGCCAGGCCTGCTGATGAAGCGCCACCAGCACTTTGATCGTCTCGTTGCAACTGCTGCCCAGCTGCCAGCAATCCCGACTTCTGTTGTGTGCCCAGACGATGCAAACTCCCTCGGTGGCGCAGTCATGGCCGCTCAGGCTGGCCTGATCATCCCGATCCTGTGTGGTCCTGAAAAACGCATTCAGGCTGCTGCTGACAAAATCGGCGCAGACATCTCCAGTTACGAGTTGATCGACACACCTGATGAAGGTTCTGCGGCTGCTAAAGCTGTTGCGCTGGTTCATGAAGGCCGCGTGCGGTCCGTTATGAAGGGTCACCTTCACACAGATGACCTGCTGCGCCACGTTGTGAAGCGCGAGGGTGGTCTGCGCACCAAGCGTCGCTTGTCACATGCGTTCGTAATGGATGTTCCGGGTCGCGAAACCCCGCTCATCGTCTCTGATGCTGCAATCAACATTGCACCAGACCTGATGTCAAAAGTTGATATCACTCAGAACGCAATCGACGTTGCTCGTGCTATCGGCATTGAGCCTCCAAAAGTCGGCATCCTGTCCGCTCTTGAAACCGTAAACCCAGCGATCCCATCCACCATCGATGCAGCAGTGCTGTCCAAGATGGCTGAGCGTGGTCAGATCAAAGGCGGTATTGTTGACGGTCCTCTGGCGATGGATAACGCGATTGATCTTGAAGCTGCTCGCACCAAAGGCATTGAATCCGTTGTTGCTGGTCGCGCAGAAGTTCTGATCGTGCCAAATCTCGAAGCTGGCAACATGGTCGTGAAAGAGTTGACCTTCCTTGCTCATGCAGAAACAGCAGGCCTTGTAACCGGTGCACGCGTGCCGATCATCCTCACCAGCCGCGCTGACAACGATCGTGCGCGTCTCGTTTCTTGTGCTCTGGCATCCATGTACGACTACTACCTGCGCAACGGTGCTGCGTATGTTGGCGAGCAGGATCTGGCAGAAGCCGCAGAGTAATTTCGGGATAGCTGAGAAAACAATAATGACAATCGAAACAATCCTTGTACTGAACGCTGGGTCTTCCTCCATTAAATTCCAGTTGTTCAAAGGCGAAGAAAGTGTGCTTTCCGGCCAGATCGATGGTTTGGGAGCATCTGCTTGGGTTAAAGGCAAATCCGCTGAAGGCGCAACGATCATGGATCGTGCGCTCTCAGACGAAGAAGCGCAGAACCACAACACGGCTCTGCAGGTTATCCTTGCTCTGCTGAAAGAGTTCGATCCGAACCTTGAAGTTGACGCTATTGGTCACCGTGTGGTTCACGGTTCTTCCAAATACTCTGCACCTGTGCTGGTCACTGAAGAAGTTGCCGCGGAACTTGAAACATTCAACCCGCTTGCGCCTCTGCATAACCCGCACAACCTTGCAGGTATTGCTGGCTCCAAAGCGGCATTCCCGGGCAAGCCGAACGTTGCGTGTTTTGACACCGCGTTCCACCGCACGCAGGAATTCAAGAACGAAGCCTACGCGATCCCGACCAAATACTACGACGAAGGCATTCGTCGCTATGGCATGCACGGCCAGTCCTTCCACTTTATCGCGGAAGAGCTGCACAACGTGGCGCCAGAAGTGGCAGATGGCAAAGTCGTCGTCGCCCACCTCGGCAACGGCGCATCCATGTGTGCGATCGAAAATGGCAAATCTGTCACCACCACCATGGGCTTTACCCCGGTTGATGGTTTGGCAATGGGCACACGGTCCGGTCTGATCGATCCGGGTGTCATCTTCTACCTGATGGAAGAAAAAGGCATGTCCGTGAAAGAAGTCGCGAACCTGCTGAACAAGGAATCCGGCATGAAGGGTCTTTCCGGCATCTCGCAGGATATGCGTGATTTGGAAAATTCTGACAGCCCTGATGCAAAACGCGCACTCGACTACTATGACAACCGCATCAAGCGCGAGCTGGGTGCTCTGGTTGCTGTCATGGGTGGTCTGGACGCAATCGTCTTCACCGGTGGCATCGGTGAGAATTCCTCTCAAACCCGCGCTGGTGTTTGTAAGGGCCTTGAGTTCCTCGGCGTAGAAATCGACGAAGAAGCCAACAAGGCGCGCGCGAAGGAAGCAATCACAATTTCCAAAGCGTCTTCCAAGGTTAAGGTCATGGCGATCCCAACCAACGAAGAAGCCATGATTGCTCGTCAGACCCGCGCGATTTGCGAGTCGTAATCGACCTAAAAGTGGTGTTGATCACAGCGTTTAAGCCGCACTTTTCTTAAAGGAGAAGTGCGGCTTCTTTTTTGTTTGCCTATACGTACAAGAGCAGACGGGATAGTTGCACAAACATATTTGCATAGGTTGAATTATCAAAATGAGTTATATATTGAGGCGTGCATCTCTATTATATATAGCTTCAATAAACACTGGCATTCCTATGATCATCGCTGCAACTACATTAGCGCTACCAGCCTCTTTGCAGGCTGCTGAGCTGCGTCTGGTGGAATACCATCAAAGAAATTTAGCCTACATCATTGTACCTCGGACAGATAAGAAACTGCCTGCACTTGTGTTGTTTCATGACTGGGCAGGATTAACCGAAGAAGCGATCCTGCAGGCTGCGAAAATCGCAGAACAAGGCTATGCAGTGTTCCTTCCTGATCTGTTTGGCGGCAAGGCCCCACAGTCAAAAGAAGAAGCCCAGCCACTGGTTGAAGCGATCCTGGAAACGGACCATCAGCAAGAGCTTATGGCAAATGTCCATTCAGGTTTGCAGGTGCTGGAAAGTGTAGAAGAAGTAGAGCCAGTGGACGTCTCCATTTCTGGTCTTGGTATTGGTGAACAGGTTGCCAGTTACATCTCAAAAAGTGATATGACGCCCGCGCTGCCAATGCTCACCTATGCATAAGTCAGTGCGTCTGGCTGATGCCATTTTGTAATCCCACGCATTGCATCCCGTATGCTGAGGCAATACTACTGGGCCAACTCAATCTTTACATCTGAAGGAGGGGCTCATGTCCTCACCGGTCACTGCTGTCGTGTTTGATATTGGCAATGTCTTGATCTCTTGGGATCCGGAGAACCTGTATAAGGACCTGATTCCGGACGCATCAGAGCGCCAGTTCTTCCTTGATGAAGTATGCCCCTACGACTGGAATCTGGAGCAAGACAGAGGGCGCCCTTGGGGAGATGCCATTGCCGAACGGCTTGCCAAATTTCCTCAGTACGAAGAGTGGATCAAGGCCTATTACGAACGCTGGGAAGAAATGCTGGCCGGTGCGATCGAGGCCAATGTTGCGCTCCTGAAAGAACTCAAGGATAAAGGCATCTCTTTGTACGCCATCACCAACTTCTCTACTGAGAAGTTTGAGGATGCTAAACGCCTGTTCCCATTCCTTGCAGACAGCTTCATCGATACCGTGATCTCTGGCGATGAGAAGCTCCTGAAGCCGGATGCTGCCATCTACAACGTGCTGCTGGAAAGAAACCAGCTTGAAGCCTCCAACCTTGTCTTCATCGACGATACACTCAAGAACGTTGAAGCAGCTCAGGGCGTTGGTATGAAAGCGCTCCACTTCTCCGAAGCAAACAAACTCCGCTCAGACCTGAAGCAGCTTGGCCTGCCACTCTAAGATCAATCATGTCTTCCCGGGCGAAGCGTAGCGGAGACCCGGGATCCAGAGCACCTTGCTTAGACATTAGCGAATGTTGCGCCAGATCCCGCATCATATGCGGGATGACGGCGGCGGACTGAGATAAAGAACAACTGACTTTCGCCTACAAAACTTATCCCCCTCCCCAAAATCCTGCTTATTCTTAGTCCGGTACCCACGCATTCGGGCAGGAGTGGACCGTCCATTCCGCGGCGTGGGTGGGGTTGGGCTGCTGGTACGAGGTAACGTATCGTGTCAGGAGGTCCGGTGAAGCGCCATACCCTATTGAGACCACAGTGGTATTAGGGAGTTTGGGGTCGTTCCGGAGGGCGTCCGGTGGTGACAAGAAATTGTCGATGACAGGGAAACGTGCCAGTGACACGGGAACGTGTCATTCACGTCTGTCCGAGAGGGAGCCCGCGTGTTCATGATAAAAGGCCCGGGCGAGGCGAACAGCTGA
>NZ_LMCK01000075.1:0-37347 GCF_001623165.1 Pseudovibrio sp. WM33 | reverse complement strand
AGTAGCGCAGGCAAAGCCTGTTCGCCTTGCTCCACCCGTTTAACGGGATCCTCAAACACAAACACCGCCGGGATGATCCAGCGGTGATATTCGTGCTTGTCAGTCTGAGCGGGTTGAAACGCTAGATCTTATGCCCGCAGTGACCTTCTTCAAAAGCCCAGATGCCAAGGCCTTCGCCTTCTTCAAGAATGGAATAGGCGACGTGGATGTCGACATTTGCCGGAATATCTACGCTGAACAGCGGTGGATCAGCGTCAATGTCCTCGCATGTACAGCCAAGCTTTTCCAGCTTGGACCATTGCTTGGAGAATTCTTCTGGCTGTGTCGTCTCTTCCACCATGATCCGGTAGGTTGAATGACCGGATGCCTTATCGACCCTGTCAAAAACAAGCTGCCCTTTTTGCCGGTTGGCAAGCAGCTCATCACCATTGGCAACGCCGCAAGCAAAGAAGGGTGTGTTTTCAAGCTTATAGCGATTGCCACCGAGCGAGCGTACCCACACAGTTTCACTCTCAATGCCGTGCCAGTCATGTGGATCCAGCTGGAAGACAAGTTTGTGCAGATTGCTGTTCTTATTCATGGGGCCTCACAAATTCTAAGCGCAATATACTCATGCGTTCCAGCGAAGCAACAAGCATCTTGAGGTAATGTGTTCATAGCCTAACAGAGCCGGTTTTTAGGTTAAGAGGCACGTTTAAACACGTGGAACCCGCTCCGGTTAGTCAAGAAAAAAGCCGAAGCAATCGCCCCGGCTTTAATCGATCAGATCTGATCTAAAACTTAGTCGCGCAGAAGATCGTTCACAGAGGTCTTTGCACGGGTCTGTGCATCAACACGCTTCACGATAACCGCACAGCCCAGGTTTGGACCCGGAGTGCCGTCTGGAAGCGGTTTGCCTGGCATGGAGCCCGGAACAACAACGGAGTACGCAGGAACTTCACCGTAGAAGATTTCACCGGTCGTGCGGTCTACGATTTTGGTCGTTGCGGAGATGAATACGCCCATGGAAAGCACGGCACCTTCACGAACAATAACGCCTTCAACAACCTCAGAACGAGCACCGATGAAGCAGTTGTCTTCAATGATAACCGGACCAGCCTGAAGTGGCTCAAGAACACCACCAATGCCAACGCCGCCGGAAAGGTGAACGTTTTTACCGATCTGAGCACAGGAACCAACAGTCACCCAGGTGTCAACCATTGTGCCTTCGTCAACAAACGCACCAAGGTTTACGAAGGAAGGCATCAAAACAGCGGATTTGCCAACGAATGCAGAGCGACGTACAATGGAACCTGGAACAGCGCGGAAGCCAGCTTCTTCAAAGTCGATAGCGCCCCAGCCGTCAAACTTGGAAGGAACTTTATCCCACCAGGGAGCCTGATCCGGACCGCCTTTGATGATCTGCATTGGGTTCAGGCGGAAAGAAAGCAGAACAGCTTTCTTGGCCCACTGATTAACAACCCAGTCGCCAGAGGATTTTTCCGCAACGCGCAGCTTGCCGTGATCCATAAGGTTCAGTGCGGTGTTTACTGCATCACGCACGTCACCTGTGGTGTCGGTGCTGATGTTGTCACGGTCATCAAATGCAGCGTTGATGGTGGCCTCAAGGGCAGCAAGATCAATCTGGCTCATTGGCGGCAGACTCTCATAATTAATGGGTTTCGAATTAGAGCTACCGAGGGGTACGCAAGCCCCAACCAGAAGTCAATACTCTCAGACTTCCGGTTGTCTCATGTATCAATTTAGGTTGCTTCATGTGCCTTGAATGGCTGCTGGGATTGTTCCATCAGCCATTTGTGGAAGGAAGATACCGGACGGGTCAAAGGACGGTTCGCATTACGTACAAACCAATAGCCGCTTTCCAGAGAAAGGCGCGGCCAGTCCGGAACCACCAGATGACCTGCAGCCACTTCCTGTTCAACAAAGCGGGTATCAATCGCAATCGCACCCATGCCTGCAACAGCAGCCTGAATAGCCATGTTCCGGCTTTCAAACATCGCACCAGAGGTCTGATCCGGATGAGGCAGGCCAGTGCCATTCAACCAACGCGGCCAGTCTTCACGTCTGGAGGAGGTATGCAGCAATTTCAGCTTATCAAGCAGCTTGATGTCAGGGTTCGGATCGCCGTTACTCAACTGAGGAGCAAACGCAACAACCAGATCTTCCTGCCAGAGTTGATGCCGCTCAACATGCGGCCAGGCCCCATCCCCCAATCGGATTGCGCAATCATAGGACTCTCGGTCAAGGTCCACGACGCGCATACTTGTCGAGATAAGCAGCTCAATATCCGGATGCTTATCCTGAAAGTCCGGCAACCGCGGAATAAGCCAGCGTGTTGCAACTGTAGAAAGGGTAGAAATGCGCAACTCAGTCCGGCTTCTGCGCCGGAACGCTTCAACTGCGTGCTCGATTTGGTCAAACGAATTGCCAAGATTGGAGGACAGGCGCTGCCCTTCTTCAGTCAGGGCAAGTCCGCGGCCATCACGAATAACCAGCGCGGCGCCAAGCTCATTTTCCAATGATCGGAGCAGGTGCGTCAGGGCTGATGGTGTAACGCCAAGATCCTCTGCGGCACGAGCTGCTCGGCCGTGTTTGGCCAACAGTGAAAATGCGTGTAGCGCGCGCAGTGAAACCATGACGAATGCCCTTCCTTATGAGTTCTTGAATTAATCTCAATAAAGGGAAAAAAGGCATTCGTCTAGACGATCATGATATTTTTTCTCTTTGCGCCTTATTATGCGCAAAAATTGCAATTTTTAGCCGAAACTGCCCCTACAGGAGTTTGAGATGCGAAACCGGGGCACCTTCGTGTTTTGATGGAATAGCTCTAATTCTTGAGTTCCCCTAGGATATTATAGAGGAAACCGTCCAGATGATCGGTCACGAAATCCACGTGAGGCTCGCTGCCGCTCGAAAGCTCCCAATCTTCGCGGAAAACCTCACGTGTTCCGTCCGGAATGACAAGAACAGTGCGCATGCCAAGAGAGTTTGGAACAACCAGATTGCGCGAAAGGTCCTCAAACATGGCTGCTTTCTGCGGAAGAATGCCGTTTTTCTCCAAAAAACGCTGATAGGTTGCTTCAGCAGGTTTCGGAACTAAATCGGCCTCCATAATCCCGAAGATGTCTTCGAAGTGCTGTGTGATACCCAGACGATTGGCAACAGATTCCGCGTGTTTCCGCGTTCCGTTCGTCAGGATGTAGCACTTGCCCGGCAGTTGGTTGATCGCATCTGCAAGCTGAGGATTTGGATCCAGCACAGAGTGGTCAATGTCATGCACGTACTCAAGGAACTCATCGGGCTCAATGTGATGCTCAAGCATCAAACCACGAAGCGTGGTTCCATACTCTTTGTAATAGGAGATCTGCAACTCTCTCGCCTGCTCAGCCGGTTTTCCGGTGAGCTTTTGTACAAACTCAGACATCCGCTGATCGATTTGATCGAACAGATTTGAATGGTGAGGGTAGAGAGTATTGTCCAGATCGAAAACCCAGCTTTCAACGCTGGCAAATGGGGAATTGGTCATGCTTATCCGTTCAGTTATCAGCTACGCCGATAAGTGTTGTTTGATACCAAGCAAAACAGGAAAGAATAAGGATAGCAAGAGAGGCGAGCGTCTTTCGCCTCCCTGCATCAATTATCAAGGTACGATCAGAGTACCTGCACCATGGTCGGTGAAGAGTTCCAACAGAACGGCGTGGGCGACTTTTCCGTCAACAATAACAACGCCTTCAACGCCCTGTTCAAGGGCTTCAAGACAGGTCTCAACCTTCGGAATCATGCCGCCGGAGATTGTGCCATCCTCAATAAGAGCCCGGGCACCGGCACGGGTCAGCTGCTTGATAAGCTTGCCGTCTTTGTCCAGAACACCCGGAACGTCGGTAAGGAACAGCAAGCGTTTGGCGTTCAAAGAGCCCGCAATCGCACCTGCAAAGGTATCTGCATTGATGTTGTAAGTCGCACCATCACGACCCGGCGCAACAGGAGCAACAACAGGAATGAGGTCACGTTCAAGGATCAGCTCAAGCACCTTGGCGTTGACTGCTTCGGGCTCGCCAACAAACCCAAGGTCCAGAACCTCTTCGATCTTGGAATCCGGATCACGGTGCTTGCGGTGCAATTTACGTGCAGTGACCATGTCACCGTCTTTGCCACAAAGACCAACAGCACGTCCACCTTCGCGGTTGATGTCTGCCACAATGCCTTTGTTGATGGAGCCAGCCAGCACCATCTCAACAACCTCAACGGTCGCCTGATCCGTCACACGAAGGCCGCCTTTAAACTCGCTCTTGATGTTGAGACGATCAAGCATCGAACCAATCTGAGGACCACCACCGTGAACAACAACCGGATGAACACCAGACTGGCGCAACAGAGTGATATCTCGGGCAAAGGCGCGGGAAAGGGAGTCATCTCCCATGGCATTGCCGCCGTATTTTACGACAACACGTCGGTCATCATAGCGCTGCATATAAGGGAGAGCTTGGGCAATGACGTGCGCACGATTACTGGATTCCGAGAAACTCATAGCGATTTGTACACCTGGAGAAGACAAAGGACTGATACGCAAATCACACGGACTGCGTGTGAAGTATATAGCCGCATTATGAACACGTCACAAATGTTCAGTCATCCCCACCTGCGTGGATTTACTCAAGTAATCGAGGAAATTGTCTAATGCCTCTCGCGCAAATAATCTGCAAAACCATCTTCACCCGCTGGAGGGGAGAACAAAAAGCCCTGAGCATTGGTGCAGCCGCTGCTTTCCAGCAAGTACATCTGCTCTTCCGTTTCAACACCTTCAGCCGTCACTTCCATGTCTAGCAAATGAGCCAGTTCAATCAGATGAGCGCAAGCGGTGCTGTGAACAGCAGAGGTTGGCACTCCAGATAGGAAACTGCGGTCGATCTTGATCCGGTCAACAGGGCAATCCAACAAGTGCTTCATAGAGGCAAAGCCAGTGCCGAAGTCATCAAAGGCCACTGAGATACCCATCTCCTGCAGCTTGCGCATGCTCTTCATGGCATGAGGGGCTTTGTCCAGATCAATCCGTTCTGTGACTTCAAGCTCTAAGAAATGCCCGGGTGTGCCAGTGTCCTGTAAAATCTTTTGGATGCGGGAGACGATGTATTGATCAACAAACATCCTGCCGCAAATGTTCACGGAGATCTTGAAACTAGGATCAACAAGATTGCCCCATCTACTGCGCGCTTTGCAGGCCTCACGGATAACCCAGTAACCAACGTCCTTGCCAAGGCAGCTGCGGCATAGAGTGGTGATGAAACGGGAAGGGGGCAGCAAACCGTTCTCAGGATGCTCCCATCTGATCAGAGCCTCAGCCCCGACCAGCTTGCGATCTGTCACACGGACGATTGGCTGATAATGCAGCACGAACTCATCACGGAGGTAGGCAGAAATCAGTGAGCGTTCCAGTGCGGTAGGCCCAAGCTGGCGTGCTTTGTACCACTTCTTCAAATTCAGCCCTGCCAACAGTAGCGTTGGTAGCGCATGAATGAAACGCCAAACATAGGTCAACGCATTGGTAATGGCATGCTCTGGTACAAGAGCCCAATGGTAACGGGGGGACGGAGTTGCACACATACATCATCCCCTTTGACTGATCTTGGCACTGTGATTGTGATCTTGCTTGTCTTTTCCAGACATTCGACGATCTCCCCTTCGACGACGGCCTGTCTATATTCGGGGGGTAAATTGACCCAAGGTCAAGAAGAGGTTAAGGCGGGCTGGGGAAAAGGCAGCAAAACGTGAGAACAAGGGGAATTCTGCAAATTGCAGGATGGACAAGGGGGTCTGGATATGTTTGTGCAGCCGCTGTCCGAAAGGGGAAGGCGCAGGGAAATATGAGCCCTGCACCTGCAATTGATTAGCCGTAACTGACCAGCTGCGCGATCTCTGCGCGCAATTCATCCAGACCGTTGCCTTTTTCTGAAGAGGTGGCAATGACTTCCGGATGTGCAGCTGGACGTTTCGCGAGTACTTTCAGCGTCTCGTCTTTCATGCGCTGCAGTTGCCCTGGTTTCAGTTTATCTGCCTTGGTGAGCACAACCTGATAAGGCACAGCGGACTTGTCCAGAATCGACATGGCATCAAGATCGTTCTTTTTGATGCCGTGACGTGAGTCGATCAAAGAGAACACACGACGCAAGGTGCTTCGACCACGTAGGTAGTCAAAAATAAGTGATGTCCACGCATCGACCATGCCTTTTGGTGCTTCAGCGTACCCGTAGCCCGGCATATCGATAATCTTGAGGATGGAGTGCTCTGCTCCAAAGAAGTTCAGCATCTGGGTCCGGCCAGGTGTGTTGGAGGTACGAGCCAACGTTTTCTTACCGGTGAGCTTGTTGATCAGGCTGGACTTACCAACGTTGGAACGACCGGCAAACGCGATCTCGATACCATCCAGCTCAGGAAGCTGATGCATCTCTTTCACACTGGTAATAAAATCCCAAGGACGCGCAAACAGAAGGCGTCCCGCCTCCAGTTGTTCTGCTGAATATTCTTTTTCTGAGCTCATGCCCTGCCTTTTAACCTGCAATCTCGATTTGGTCGAGTGCTGTTTTCCAAAGCGCAGCCTTAATGTTTGCTACGGTGAAGCTTCACCACAAAAGGTGCTAACCCCAAACAAAAAACGCGACTCTGAGGCCGCGTTTTCGAAGTCTTATTCAAAGAGGAAAGCTTACTTGCTTTCTTCCTTAGGCTTGCGCTTGAACATGCTCTTCAAGTTATCAAAGAGCTCAAGTTTCACGCCCTGACGACGCATGATGATTCCCTGCTGTGCAACAGAAAGAGTGTTGTTCCATGCCCAGTAGATCACGAGACCAGCTGGGAAGGTTGCCAGCATGAAGGTGAACAGAACAGGCATCCAGTTGAAGATCATCTGCTGTGCAGGCTCAGCTGGTGCTGGGTTCATCTTCATCTGCAGGAACATGGTTACACCCATGATCAGAGGCCAGACACCAATCATCAGGAAGCTTGGCGGATCCCATGGGATCAGGCCGAACAGATTGAAGACTGTGGTTGGGTCTGGAGCAGAAAGATCCTGAATCCATCCGAAGAATGGCGCATGGCGCATCTCGATGGTAACGAACAGAACCTTATAGAGCGAGAAGAAGACGGGGATCTGAATGACCATCGGCAAACACCCTGCCAATGGGTTGATCTTTTCCTTCTTGTACAGCTCCATCATGGCTTGCTGCTGTTTCTGCTTGTCGTCCTTGAACTTCTCGCGGATCTCAGTCATCTGCGGCTGCACAAGCTTCATTTTACTCATGGAGACGTAGGATTTGTTTGCCAGCGGGAAGAAAAGGGCCTTCACGATAACGGTCACAAGCAGGATAGCGACACCGAAGTTGCCAACCAGAGAATAGAGCCAGTCAATTGCCCAGAACATCGGCTTGGTCAGGAAGTAGAACCAACCCCAGTCGATCATGAGATCGAAGCTTTCGATGTTGTAGGATGCCTGATAGCCTTCGATCAGCTTGGTAACTTTTGCGCCTGCATAGAGCAGAGACGAGCTGGTGATCTTAGTCCCATCAGCAACCTGAACTGCATCGCCAAGGTAGTCACTCTGGAAATTCTGAGTGCGGGCGTTGTAGGAGAAGTTTGGCTGGAACTCAGTGCCCGGAGTTGGGATCAGTGTTGCAGCCCAGTACTTATCAGTAAAGCCGAGCCAACCCGTTTTAGCGCGACCTGGGCGAATGCTTCCATCTTCAATCAGGTCAGAATAGTTGATTTCCTGGAGGCCTTCTTCACCGATAACACCGATAAGACCTTCATGCAGTACAAAGAAGCCAGCAGTTTCAGGTTCGCCGTTACGTGCAATCAAACCATAAGGATAAAGTTGAACGTTCTGGCCAGTGCTGTTTTGAACTTCCTGGTCAACAGTGAACATGTAGTTCTCGTCGACGGAGAAAGTGCGCTTGAACACCAGTCCTTCGCCATTGTCCCAGCTCAGAACAATAGGAGAAGACGGTGTCAGATTACCAGAAGTCTCTGCAGTCCAGACAGTTTCAGCATTCGGAAGCTTAACCTGTGCACCTGGATCCGCAACCCAGCCATGCTCAGCGTAGTATGGCTCTGGGCTGCCTTTCGGCGAGAACAGAACAACAGTTTCACTGTCCTTGGCCTGTGTCTGACGGTAGTCATTCAGGCGAAGGTCATCCAGCTTCGCGCCTTGCAAATTGACAGAGCCGGAGAGGCTAGGGGTGTCAATGGTCAGGCGAGGAGATGCAGCCAGTGCTTGTGCGCGACTGACGAATGATTGCGCAGCGGTCCCGCTATCGGTGCCAGGAGCAGCCACTTGACCGGATGCACCTTCAGGCAGTGCAACGGGTGAGCTGGAACCGGCTTGTTGTGCATCGTCTGCCAGCTGCGCCTGTTGCGCTTCCTGCTGAGCTTCTAACTGTGGTCCGGCAATAAAATATTGCCAGCCCAATAGCACAACCAGCGACATTACGATCGCTACGATCATATTGCGATTATCGTTCATCGACTGGATCACTCATTTTCAAAAGGGTGGAATAAATAGTCATCACTGGTCAGTTGGCCTCAACTTTATCATGCGGAGGTTTAGAATTTGCCAGCGAGTTCGGTTTTGATCGGATAGGGCGAGGTTTACGAGGCTTGAACGCATTTCTTACACTACCTTTGAGGTCTTTTAGAAGATCGTCGAAAGGTTGCGAAAGTGCAGCTCTCCTGCCAACCAGAACATAGTCGGCGCCTATCTGGGCGATATCCAAATCAAGAAAGGCAACAGCGGCTCGAAGTCGGCGCTTTATTCGACTGCGCTCAACAGAGTTTCCGGTTTTCTTGGTGACCGTATAACCCATTCGAGGGTCGCCATCACTGCGGGTTTTAGCCGCTTGAAGGACAAAAGCGCGCCGAGCTGTCCTTCCGCCTTTTGCGACGGTAAGAAACTCGGAGCGCTTTTTGAGTGTTTTCATGTTTTTGCGGCGGAACTTTTGTTCAATGGATATGAAGTGAATGCCGCCGCGCAACGTCGCGATTAAGCGCTAAGACGCTTACGGCCTTTAGAACGACGACGTGCCAGTACCTGTCGGCCATTTTTAGTTGCCATACGTGCCCGGAAGCCGTGGCGACGCTTGCGAACAAGGTTGCTCGGTTGGAAAGTACGCTTCATTTTATTACCCTAGCAGAGCCGTTGGCTCCAACTTAAACGTTAATTTGGATTGTGCGTCTTCTCCCCGAAGTCACCGCGACTTTATTCAAGTTGCAGGACTTTGCGCAGGGGATCCGCACTCCTATTCGTCGGCGCTTATATTAGTGTGCGTGCTTCAAGTCAATAATTGCTGTGCCGGAATCTACGATATCCTGACTCTTTATTGCCTCACAGCCTCGTGTAGAGCCGTTACCCCTCATTCAAAACAGAGTGAAACTACGGGTAACGCACGAACCTGTGATAACACCGGAGGTCTTTCTGATTGTATGAAAATTGTAAGACATCAATTCATTAGGCGATTGAGCCTGCAAAAAACATAGTAACCTATTCAGTCTAGACTAGGCAAGAACACTGAGGTTTCGGTTCTTTTCAGGTCTGAACGTTGAAATCATCTAAGGAAAAGCACATGGGAATCACGGAGCACAATGATAACAAGTCGCCAGCCGAGGGAGCTTTTGGCTTCATTAAACGCTGGGGACTACTCTTTGTTATCCTTGCCGTGTCCGCCTATGGCATCTCTCAGGGCTGGCATCAGCAAATCACAATCAGCAACCTGATCAAAAATCAGCAACTGCTTTCTGGTTATCTGGCCGAATACCCAATTCTGACCCCGCTGATCTATTTCGTCGTGTACACACTTGCTGTTGCTCTGTCTTTCCCGGGTGCATCCCTGCTTACAATCGCAGGCGGTTTTTTGTTCGGTTGGTTCTTCGGTGGTTTGCTCACCGTTCTGGCAGCAACAATTGGTGCCGCGCTGTTGTTCATCGCTGCAAAAACTTCGGTTGGCGCAACGCTTAAAGCAAGAGCAGGGCCGTTCCTCGATAAAATGTCAGAGGGTTTCCGTAAGAACGCGTTCAGTTACCTACTCTTTCTGCGTCTCACCCCAGTGTTTCCGTTCTGGCTCGTCAACATTGCGCCTGCGTTGTTCCATGTTCCGTTGAGCACATATCTGATCGCAACATTCGTCGGTATCATTCCAGGCACTTTCGCCTATGCCTTCGTTGGGGCTGGTCTGGATAGTGTGATCCTGGCGCAAGAGCAGGCAAATCCGGGTTGTTCGGCTGCTGGTACATGTGAAGTGGAGATTTCCGCACTCATTACGCCTGAGCTGATTTGGGCATTTGCAGCGCTAGGTTTGGTAGCGCTCATTCCGCCGATTGTTCAGCGTTTTCGCGGCAAATAAATCTCAGACCAGATCAATTTCGAAATTACGGACTTTCTCGATGACAAATAACAATAATGCAAAAACATTGACCCCGGATATCTGTGTTATTGGCGCTGGCTCGGGCGGCCTCTCAGTCGCGGCAGCTGCAGCAGCCTTTGGCGTGGATGTTGTCCTGATTGAAAAGGGGAAGATGGGCGGTGACTGTCTGAACTATGGCTGCGTCCCATCCAAAGCAATTATTGCAGCTGGTAAAGCCGCCGCTACCTTTCGGTCCTCAGAAAAGTTTGGCGTTGGCGCTCAAGAGCCTGAGATTGATTTCTCTAAGGTGAATGATCACGTTCATGATGTGATCGCCACCATAGCTCCACATGACTCTGTTGAGCGCTTCGAAGGTTTGGGTGTGCACGTCATTCAGGGTGCGGGTGAGTTTACTTCCGTAGATACCGTCAAAGTCGGTGAGCAGATAATTAAAGCACGCCGCTTTGTCATTGCTACGGGCTCCAGCGCTGCGGTCCCTCCGATCCCTGGTATTGAAAACACATCGTACCTGACAAATGAAAACCTGTTTGAACTGAAAGAGCGCCCAGAGCACTTGATCATTATTGGTGCAGGGCCAATTGGCATGGAAATGGCACAGGCTCACCGTCGTCTGGGAAGCCGTGTCACAGTCATCGAAGCATTGCGTCCATTGGCAGTAACCGATCCTGCCCATGCTGCTCAAGTCATCGAAAAGATGGAATCCGAAGGTGTTGAGATTCTTGCAAACACTAAGGTCAACAGTGTTGAACGCACTGACGCTGGCGTAAAAGTCACCATCAAAGTTGATGATGAAGCCGAAGGAACTGTTGAAGGCACGCATCTCCTGATCGCGGCAGGTCGTGCCCCGAACGTCTCTTCTCTTGGTTTGGAAGCCGCTGGCATTGAGTATAGCCGCAAAGGCATCAAAGCAGATGACGGGCTGCGCACCACAAACCGTAAAGTTTATGCGATCGGTGATGTCGCCGGTGGAGCGCAGTTTACACATGCCGCAGGAGCGCACGCATCACTCGTCATTCGTTCAATCCTGTTCCGCATGCCGGTCAACCACAACAACATAACAATGCCTGCGGTGACCTACACTGAGCCTGAGATTGGGCAGGTTGGTCTTTCAGAGCAGCAAGCACGCGAACAGCTGGGCGATAAGCTCAAAGTTCTGACAGCAGAGTTCTCCGGAAATGATAGGGCGCTGGCCGAAGGCAAAGGCAAAGGTCAGGTTAAGCTCCTGACCAACGGAAAAGGGCAGCTCGTTGGTGCGTCCATTGTAGGCCCAGGTGCTGGTGAGCAGATTGGTCTGTTGGCTCTGATGATCTCTCAAAAGTTGAAGGTCGGTGCTCTCTTGGGCGTGGTCTTCCCGTACCCGACACTAAATGAGGCAATTCGCAGAGCTGCACTTACGTATTATGCGGATGCTCCTAAAAATCCATGGGTACGCAGAATTCTGGCGCTTCTGAGAAAGCTTGGATGACGCAGTTGTGATCAGCTGTGAGAGAAGTGTGTTGCTTGACACACGTCATCTGCTAAAAATGAGTAAGGCATAGCGCGTAACAACAATCTGCGCTGCACGATCATTGTGTACCAACTCATCAGGTAGGTGGATGGCTCAAAATAATGGGAGAGTGACCTCTGATACAGAGGTCACACCGAAAAAATTGAACTCGGATGGTACTCCGAAAGGCAAACACCGCAGATTATTTCGCGGGGGCATGGGACTCTCTGGCAAACTCCTGATGTTGACGATCTCGTTTGTCATGCTCAGCGAAATTCTTATTTTCGTACCTTCAATTGCAAATTATCGTAACACTTGGCTAAGTGACCGTTTGGCAGTCGGCGGTGTTGCTGCGACATTGTTGTCAGAAAGTGAGACACTGTCTCCGCAGGTCCAGCACAAACTACTGGAAGCAACTGGTGCGCAGGCCATCTCTCTTGCCTTTGGAGAACGTCGTAATTTGATCGCTATGGAGAGTTCAGAAATGAACGTCACCAAAACGATTGACATGACACAAGATTCTCCCTGGGATGCGATCGGATGCAGCCTACAGTTCCTGACTGGAACGCGAACCGGCCAGATCCGCGTCATCGGCGATATTGATATGCGCTCAGGCGGCAGAGTGGATATGGTCTTCCCAGCATCTTTGCTGCGAGACGATTTGCAGAAATATGCTCTGAACATTCTGCAATTATCCCTCCTCATCTCATGTCTGACAGCCGCGCTCGTTTATCTGTCCATTCGGTCATTGCTGCTGCGTCCTTTGCAGCGCCTCACTGGCTCCATGATGCGTTTTGCAGAGTCTCCTGAGAATGCGCGGGAGATTATCAAGCCAAGCGGACGTACGGATGAGCTGGGTGAGGCTGAAATGCAGCTGCAGTCCATGCAGAAGTCTCTGAACCAGACATTGAACCAGCAACGCCGTATGGCAGCGTTGGGACTAGCTGTTTCCAAGATCAACCACGACATGCGGAATTTGCTGGCATCAGCACAGTTGTTCCTTGAACGACTGGAGTTGCTGCCGGATCCGACCGTACAACGTGTTGCACCCAAGATCCTTGCGACGCTTGACCGAGCGGCCGCCTACACCAGTGCAGTGCTGTCCTACGGCAAGGCACAGGAAGCTGCTCCTGAGCTGCGTGTCATCCGCCTTGCATCGGTTCTACGCGATGTGGAGGAGGTTCTTGGCCTGTCCAGATACGCTGATGGCATAGAGATGCATGTCAACGTACCGGAGACGCAGGAGCTGGAAGCAGATCCTGAGCAAATATTCCGCGTACTGCTCAACCTCTGCCGGAACTCGGTGCAAGCGATGGAAGCGTCCAAAGGCGCGTCTGGCGTTGTTTGCAGGATTGAGATCCATTCAGAGGTAAAAGATGACATGCTGTCTATCTATGTCTCTGATACGGGACCAGGCATCCCTGCAAAAGCTCAGGAGGGGTTGTTCAAAGCCTTCCAGACATCCGGCAAAGTTGGCGGAACAGGATTGGGTCTGGCGATTGCAGCAGAGATCGTTGTGGCGCACGGTGGTAAGATCACATTGGAGAAAGATGTGACGACCGGGGCTTGTTTCAAAATCCAGCTGCCATACCGGCATGGGGCACAAGCGACTGAAAAAATTACGAGACTATTCCCTGCTGACAGCAGCAAGGGCTAATCTCTGGAAAAGCTGTACTGTGCAAGTGCAGCTTTTCTCACGTTTAGGCTGCAATGCCCTACGTCTTTGTTCTGATAGTCAGAAATTGTTATCCCCAAAACGCAAAATCACTTTAAAAAACTTCTCTAAAGCGCTTGCCAAGGTCCAGTAAGGCGGCTACATAGACCCCCGTTCCGCAGGGAACGCGGCCTGCACCGGTAGCTCAGCTGGATAGAGCACCAGACTACGAATCTGGGGGTCGGGGGTTCGAATCCTCCCCGGTGCGCCATTTACTCTCCTCTTAAGAGTGGGTGGTTTAGATAGCACTAGGCCGATACATAATTCTTGTTCGCAAGAAACAGCGCACCGGTAGCTCAGCTGGATAGAGCACCAGACTACGAATCTGGGGGTCGGGGGTTCGAATCCTCCCCGGTGCGCCAATCTTCTCTCTCCTAAAATTTGACTGCTTCATCTGATAGATGAATTGTGCTTACTAAACTCTTTGAGCATTCAATTGCTTGAAGCGAGAGTTTCTTCTTCGCTTTGCCCTTGTGGAAGATTTTCCAGCAAAAACCTGATGATGTTTTCGCCCATCACAGCTGCGATCTGTTTTTCTGTGAAACCTCGTTTCAAAAGTTCCTGTGTCAGAACCGCATATTCGGACGTGTCGAAGGCAGTCGTAACAGAACCATCGAAGTCAGATCCCAACGCCACATGGTCGATACCGGCAATTGAAACGGCATAATCAATTGAAGCTGCAACACCCTTTGGACTGATGTCACAAGCCGCTGCATCCCAAAAACCGATACCAATCAACCCGCCTTTTGCTGAAATTGTTCTGACTTGATCATCCGTGAGATTGCGAGGCGTGTCACAAATCCCTTGTACGCCTGTATGAGAAACGACAATCGGTCGTGTCGCCATTGCCAGCACATCTTCAACCACCGCTGGAGAAGAATGAGCAACATCGACAATCATCTCCCTCTTCTCCATAAGCCGAACCACGTCCTTGCCAAAGTTCGTGAGGCCTGCCTTGGATTGGCCATGGAGAGAGCCACCCAGTTTATTGTCGAAGAAGTGCTGTAGGCCCATCAATCGCAAACCGCCCTCGTAAAGCCGATCCACGTTCTTGATATCACCATCCAGTGCATGCCCGCCTTCTGTGCCTAGGACCCCGGCAATGATTTTAGAGCCTTGGGCTCTCGCTGTCAGGACAGCTTCCAGTTCTTCTCTATTATGGACAACAGTAATTTCGTCTGGATGCTTCTGCTCCAGATCGTAAAGACGCTGCGCTTGCAACAGCGCACGCTCAGAAAGCTTATTCAGTGCGCTAGAAGGCCAACTTTGCAGCCAACCTAGCAGAGTGATGTTGTCAAAGGCCTCGGCTGAGTTCTTCTTGTAGTTTTGTCCACGGGGGGACTTGGTGACGCTGGTGAAGATTTGTACACCAACATTACCCTTTTTGAAGCGTGGAAGGTCAGAGTGACCGATCGAAGATTCCTGCGATATGTTTCTGCCCCAGAGCAAAACATCATTATGCAGGTCTGCAATCCGCAACTTGTCGTGCAAAGCCTGTGCGTCTGCGCTGATGGAATAGGGAGTGTGTTCGACAACCCGATTTTGGGACTGATCAACATATTGGGCAACATAGCCAGATCGAATGATGCCATATCCCGCTGCAGCTACGATCACGACTGCACCTAAACCAACCTTTAAATAAGAGAAACCCATAATAGACGCCCAATATGTTTGCAGTCACCGACCGGGAAATATCACTTTACCTTAGGGTAGATTCCATATTTGTCCAGTTGCCTCAACCATGGGATGTCATCGCTCAACTGGAGGTATAGCTTGTATCTCCTTGTCACTGAGAGGAGCTTCTGGGTAATATGAAAACGAATTTCTACGGTTCTATAAATAGTTAAAGGCGAGAGGCGTTATCATGAATGCTCAACAACTAGTCGAGATCATTCGTTCGCGCACATCAGCATCACTTAAGCTCATGAAAGCGCCTGGTCCGAATAGAGAAGAGATGAAGCTGATAATTGAGGCCGCTGCAGCGGCTCCTGATCACGGGCATCTACATCCATTCCGAATTTTGGAAATCCCGACAGACGCACGCAATGATCTGGGAGATCTGTTTGTAAAAGCCGTTGAAGAAATAAAAGATGAACCAACCGAAGAAGCGCTTACCCGTGCAAGGGAAAAAGCGCATAAAGGGCCTGTGCTTCTGGTTTTGATCGGATGTTTTCACGGTTCGGATGAGACCCGTATTCCCCAATATGAGCAAATGCTCTCAGCGGGGACAGCTTTGCAAAACATGGTGCTTGTAGCTCACGCTATGGGGTATGCATCCCGGATTACCAGTGGTGACAGTGCGCGTTCCTCTGCCTTCCATAAAGGGTTGGGTCTCTCAGACAATGAGGAGTTCCTGTGCTTTATCTCCATTGGCAAAGTTGATGAAACAAGACCTGCCAAGGGTAGACAAGAAGCCCAGGAAATCCATTCAACCTGGATGCCGGAGTAAAGTACTTACTTCGCCTTTGGACGAAACACCACGATCACGTTTGGATCTGTTTCAATACGCCCTGCGCCGATCAGATCCAGGCAGTACGGCACCGCTTGGAAGACCGCATCAAGGCAGGTTTTGATGCTAGCTGGTTTGCCCGGCAGGTTGATGATGAGGCTTTTGCCACGAATGCCAGCTGTTTGACGTGAAAGAATTGCAGTCGGCACTTCTTTCAGAGACAGTTGGCGCATCAGTTCTCCAAACCCACGAAGTTCCTTCTCCATCACCAATTCCATCGCTTCAGGCGTCAAGTCGCGAGGAGAGGGACCTGTTCCACCTGTTGTGAGGATCAGGTCGATACCATCTTCATCAGCCAATTGCTTCAAAGTAGTGCTGACGCTTTCGATTCCATCCGGAATAATCTTATGGATGGGCTCCCACGGACTGGTCACCGCTGCTTCAAGGTATGCGAGAATAGCTGGGCCACTTTTGTCTTCGTAAGTTCCATCACTGGCGCGGTCGGAGATGGTAACAGCTGCAATCTTCATGGATATCTCTCATAGACACGGATGATTTGTAGCGAGAGTAAGCGTGGAAATGCTTGGGTTCAAACATTAATTCCCTGCTACTTTCCTTGTCCTCTTATTCTTTATGGCCTGCAGAGAGCTGACATCCTTCCGCGGTTCGCCATCTATTCCCCATGTGTTTCTCACTGTGTATTTTGATAGACTGACGCTTCTTTGTTTAAACGTTACTATCCCGTCATTACTGAAGTTTTTAGGATGTTATCTACGTAATCCGGGGGGATAAGCTGCAACAGATTGAGATGCATTTTACCCGTAACAGTAATGGTCTCTTGCAAGTCCGATACTAACTTTGGGTAAGGTCATGTGCAGTTATTCTAAGACACTCTCAGCTTACAACTTTGATGTGCCGGGATGTTTCGGACATGTACTCTGCAGCTGTGCTAAATAGAACAGATATGGGTAAGTACGTAGAATAGCTTGGCGATCTGAATTTTGAAATGCACTCAAACAGCTGTTGGGCTGCAAAGCGTAAGGAATCCGCTTAATGCGTAAAGTGCAAGTTGCTGCATTAGATGAACTTGAAGATCGTAAGCCTGCTCATGCACTTGTTAGCGAGGTGGATCTCGTTGTCGTAAGGTTCGATGAGGACATCTCCGTCCTCTACGGTCGTTGCCTCCATCGCGGTGCATTGCTTTCTGATGGATATGTCAGGGGTCGCAATCTGATCTGTGGATTGCACCAATGGGATTATCGCCTGAATTCTGGCGTCAGCTCCTACGACAATAAAGAGTGCCTGCGAAAGTTCACGCATTTCGTTGAAGACGGCAACATCTATGTTGATGAAGATGAAGTGAAGGCATGGGCAAAGGACAATCCGCAACCCTATTTCCGCAAAGCCTATCTGGGTGAGTACGCGGACTTTCATGGTACGGAAGAAGAGCCTCATAACAAACTGATTCAGACATACGCACGGGCAGGGCTGAAGCAGACGGGCCATCACGGTGCAATTGAAGCTATGGGAGTGCCGACAACAGAACTGCCTCAATGGGAAGATATTCAGATACTGACAGCGCAGCTGCAAAAGCCGCCGCGGTTGGATGAAGAACCCGTTGGAACTGATATTGTTATCGGCCCCAAAGCCCAGAAACCGTTACACCTGAAAATCCCGCTCTTTGTCTCAGACATGAGCTTTGGTGCACTATCAGAACCCGCCAAGATTGCACTCGCTCGCGGCGCAGAGAGCGTTGGCACAGGCATCTGTTCTGGTGAAGGCGGGATGCTTCCAGAAGAGCAAGCAGAAAACACACGCTACTTTTATGAGTTAGCTTCTGCGCGTTTTGGTTTCTCTTGGGATCAGTTGGAAAAAGTTCAGGCCTTTCATTTCAAGGGCGGGCAAGCTGCCAAAACCGGAACTGGCGGACACCTGCCAGCTGCGAAAGTGACTGAGAAAATCGCAGCGGTGAGGGGACTACCTCCGGGAGAGGGCGCAATCTCGCCTGCAAGATTTCCTGAGTGGATGAAACCAGCAGATTTCCGCAAGTTTGCAGATGAAGTGCGCGACAAGACTGGCGGGATCCCAATTGGATTCAAGCTGTCTGCGCAGCATATCGAAAAAGACATCGATTCCGCTCTGGAAGTTGGCGTTGATTACATTATCCTCGATGGACGTGGTGGCGGCACCGGTGCTTCGCCGCTCGTGTTTAGAGATAACATTTCTGTTCCAACTATTCCTGCGTTGGCGAGAGCGCGTCGTCACCTGGATCGTAGTGGTCAACGGGATGTAACGCTAGTCATCACCGGTGGTCTTCGCAAACCGGAAGATTTCGTGAAAGCAATGGCTTTGGGTGCCGATGCCATAGCCCTAGCGAATGCGCCAATGCAGGCCATCGGCTGTATCGCCATGAGGGCATGCCACACCAACAACTGTCCGGTTGGTATTGCCACCCAGAAAGACCATCTGGTCGCGCGTCTGGAAGTTGAAAAGTCTGCAAAGCGTCTGGAGAAGTTTTTCACGGCCTCAGTTGAACTGATGAAGGTGATGGCCCGGGCTTGCGGGCATGCGCATGTCTCCGATTTCTCTATCGACGATATTACAAGTTGGAAAAAGGAAATGTCGGAGCTTGCTGGTATCAACTGGGCAGGGCACGGCCCCAATGACTAATTCTCCCTGCCATCAACGGCAGCACAAAATCAGTAGGGTGCAGAAATGATTGTTGCTGAAGGTATTATTCTGATTGCACAAATTTACTGCGTGATTGGTCTTGTCGTCGCACTGGCCTTTATCAGTTTTGGCCTTGGGCGCGTGGAACTTGCCGCACGTGGAGCTTTTCTTTTCCGCCTGCAAATCATTCCGGGGCTGATCCTGCTTTGGCCAATAGTCATTGTGCGTTGGATTGCGTTGGAACGCTCTGGAGAAAAAATCTTGCTCGATAAAGAAGAAAAAGAACTCCACGAAGAGCAGGAGGCCAAGAAGTAATGCAACGTGCCTATAGAAAAGCCCACCGCACCATTTGGCTCATTCTGGCCATTCTCATTCCTCTCGTTTTGGGCCTAGCGCTTTTGATGCGTCCAACAGGAACGCACGAACAGCCGCCTGTTCCCCTTGATGACACAGCAAAGTCGGCTCTGGAGGCAAACCAGTGAGTGTTAAATATGTACCGGTAATCTGGAACCGTACAAAATTTGTCTATGATGCCGTCGTCTTGGCAACTGTTGGCGCATATCTGGGAATCTACATCTACATCGCGCCGATGTTCCAGACAGTCACAAGACCGATTGATTGGGATATCTACAAAGCGCAGGCATTTGGTACCTGTGTCTTCTTCCTACTCACATTTATTCTATGTATCGGGCCACTAGCTCGACTGGACAAGCGCTTCCTGCCGCTTCTTTATAACCGCCGTCACCTGGGCGTGATCACTTGCGTGCTGGCCTACTTCCATGTCGACAACATTCTTGGCTGGTACAATGCGTTCTCGCCAATTAATCGTTACGTCTCGGTCTTCATTGTAAATACCAGCTTCGACCGTTTTCTTGGTTTCCCATTCGAAATCCTAGGCGTCTTTGCCCTTCTGATCCTGACCATTCTCGCAGTTACAAGTCATGATTTCTGGCTGCATTTCCTAAAGCCTACGCTTTGGAAGACCCTCCATATGGGAATCTATTTGGCGTATGCGCTGGTTGTTGCCCATGTTGCACTCGGTGCTTTGCAGAGCGCTGCCGGTCCTTTCATGACCACTGCAGTCGGCGCGTCTGTCGCGCTTGTCGCCACTTTGCACCTGCTTGCTGCAAGAAAAGAGCACCTCTTTGATACGCAACAAAATACGATGGATGACAGCGACACGTGGATGGATGCAGGTGATCCAAAAGATGTTCCTGATAAGCGGGCGAGAATTATCTCCATTACTGATGACGAGCGTGTTGCGATCTTCAGAAATGGCAAGAAGCTCTCTGCGATCTCTAATGTTTGCGCCCACCAGAACGGACCTTTGGGAGAAGGCAAGATTGTTTATGGCTGTGTGACTTGCCCTTGGCATGGCTATCAGTACCGCCTGGAAGATGGAAAATCTCCACCACCATTTACAGAGAAAATTTCCACATATCGCCTTAAACTGGAAAACGGTCGTTTGTGGCTGAACGTAAAAGCTCTGCCACCGGGAACGTATGTTGAACCTACTGTTTCTCCGATAATGGCGGAGGGAAGCTAATGGCCAAAAAGAAACCTGATCCCTTCTTTATCGGTTGGGCGAAGAAGCCACCAAAGAGCCTGCAAGGCTTCTTGTTCCTGATCTCTGCAATCCTCGTTGGCGCAGCAGCTGGTGTGGCATTTGGCATTGGCTCATCTGTCCCGGACCCAGGTGATGCTCGCTTTGCATGGGGTGCTGGATACCAAACGTTTACGGGCTACGTAGATGCAAAACCTTACCCACTTCTCCGGCTTCCCGCCGGAGAAAATGGTCGTGACAAGCCGCATGCCATGCTGATTTCTGGCATTGGCAAACGCGGCATGCAGCAACTTGCCGGCCCTTTGGATGGTCAGCCTGTTGATGCTGGCGGCATTTTGCTGAAGCGTGGTGATTTGGATATGTTGCAGGTTGGAGGCAAGGTCTCTCTTCGCGCTGCAGAAAATCCGGTCCAGAATTTTACACCAGCACCAGCAGAGCATTTAGGCAAATGGCGGCTAACCGGTGAGATCTGTGACGGTAAATGCTACAATGGCGCAATGCGTCCGGGTGTCGGATTAGCCCATAAAGCTTGCGCAAATCTCTGCATCATCGGCGGTATTCCTCCCGTTTTTGTGACTTCTACGCCTCTTATGGGAAGTGAATTCTTCGTGTTGGCTGACGAAAATGGTGAGCCCTTGACTGCTGAGGTTGAAGATTGGGTTGCTCTACTGATTTCGTTGGAAGGTGAGGTCGAGCGCCGGGATGATCTGATGATCTTCAAGGTGAACCTGGACAGCGCTAAGCAACTCTAGCTTATCGGAGATAGCACTTGCGGCGGCGAAGTAGTTTGCCGCCCAAAAACAGCGTACCCAAAGGTTGAAGTGGCGAAACAATTCATAGACTGCTAAAAACACCACGTTTGCAGTGCAACACAAATTGTATTGCGTCCTCCTTCCTAGGCGCTTTTTGTTTGCCGCATGTTCCCAAGCGTGCGCACAAAGCAGCGCCGCCGCTAAGCACAATCTGGTGATCCAATGATACAATTTTATGCCTACCCAGAATCCGTATTCTGCGCGAAAGTTCGAATTGCTTTGGATATGAAAGATCTGGATTACGCTGAGCTACCGCCCCCAGATGGATATGGATCAGCTGCTTATAAGAAGGTCGTTCCAGCGGGTTCAATTCCCGGCCTGAAGGATGGTGAAGCTGCTCTGTCAGATTCAAACGCGATCCTTGAGTATCTTGAGGAGACCGCACCGTCTCCAGCGCTAATGCCAGAACACCCTATCGAGCGCGCTAAAGTCAGAGCATTGATGGGCCTGCACGACACGCGAATTGAGCCATCTGTTCGTGCATTCTATGCCCCAATCAAAGCTGGAAAGCCGCCGAGGGATGAAGTCTACAAGCAGTTGATCAATGACATGAGTGTTGCGTTCGAACGTTTGGAGGACATGATTGAGGCTGAGCCGTATGCGGTTGGTCATCATGTTACTTTGGTTGATGTAGCCTTTGCCACAACGTTTTCTCAGGCTCAGCAACTTGCTGGTATGTTTGGCGGAGAGCTAATGCTGAAGCCTAAATGCCAACATTGGTGGCAAGCTATGCAATCACTCTCTCATGCCGCTACGTCAATCGATATAAACCGCAAAGCGATGCAGGATTGGGTCGCGAAGTTTATTCAGGTGGACGCATAAGCGTGCAGTGAACCTAAAAGAAAAGGCGCCCCAATTTGAGGCGCCTTTCTTATTCTTTATGAGCAGTTTTTACTGCGCCAAGCCCCATTTCTGAGCTGTCGCATCAAGGAAACCATTCATTTTTTTGATCTTGATCCAGTTGTTGATGTAGTTGATCCAAACCTGATCAGTCTGTGGCATCAACATAGCGATCGGAGTTGGGTTTCTGCTTTCAGAAACTGGCACGTTGGTGATTTGCTTGAACTTCGCTTTCAGCGTAGCACCTTCAATGTTGGAGGTGATGAAAACATCAGCGCGGCCTGACAGCACTTCCTGATAACCACGAGCAGGTGCCTCAACAACTTTGATAGTCGCATTCGGGAACCATTCCTTGCTCAGCTTCTCAAACGTAGTGCCAAGCGTGGTTGCGACCGTCACATCTTTCTGGTTGATGCTGTCCCAGCTGTTGAACTCACCAACTTTGCTGCTGGTCGTATACGGCAGGATCTCAACGGAAATATAGCTTTCAGAGTAACCAGCTACTTTCATGCGGCTTGGGGAGATTGAAGCAGAGCCAGTCAGGTTATACTTGCCTGCAACGATACCATTCACCAAGGTTTTCCAATCAGTTGGAATAAAAGTGAGCTTCACACCCAGGTCGCTTGCAAGCTCGTTCATGATGTCGATGTCGTACCCTTTATAACCATTGCTGGCAGGATCACGAACAGACATTGGGTTCCAGTCTCCGGTTGTACCAACCCTCAGTTCACCGGAATCCAAAATTTCGTTAAGCGCAGATTGCGCGAATGCAGAGCCGGAGAACAACGTGCCCGCGGCGAAAATTACAGTAAGAAATGAACGTAGCATCTTCATGAGAGTTCCTTGAAACGCAGTTGGAATCTGGCCCAATGCAAACCTAGCCATTTTAGCGATAACTACAATGCTGTTTTTGAGAGAAAACCGACTTCAATTAATTGTGTGCGGTAAGTTTCTATAAGATTTGTATAAGAGCGCACGACACTCTAGGTTTTGTGTCCGGCAATCTATCTGTGTTGAGGCAGATATATGAGCTGCTTACGTGTTTTGCTTCCGTTGGCAGCCTTCTTAAATTTGGAAGGTGATACCTTGAAATTCCGAAATGCAGCAGTGCTCGTCGCATTGGCATTCGTTTTGGCGGGCTGCACTGGTGACCAATGGGGCTGGTATGTAGTCTCACCAGAGACTGAGACAGGAAGAGTTAATCTCGGTTTCATGATCGCCGGGTTGCAAGAAACAGTCAGTATATCGCTCACTGCAATCGCGATCTCCATGTTCGTTGGCCTTATTGTCGCTCTGCCTGGGCTTTCAGACAATAAGTACGGAATTGCGTTCAACAGAACTTACGTTGAAGTGGTGCGCTCAGTGCCAAGTCTGGTGCTGATTTTTTGGGTTTACTATGGCTTGCCTGTTGTCGCGAACATTTCGATCAACGTGTTCTGGGCGGGTGTACTGGCTCTTGCTTTGTCAGACAGCGCGTTTCAGGCTGAAATTTTCAGAGCAGGTATACAGTCAGTCGACAAAGGACAGATCGAAGCAGGCCGCTCTCTTGGGCTGAGTTATTTTCAGCGTCTTCGCTTCATCATTCTTCCGCTTGCGATCCGCCGTATGCTGCCACCGCTTGGAAACCAACTGGTTTACATGCTGAAAATGTCGAGTTTGGTGTCCGTGATTGGCCTGCAAGACCTGACAAGGCGTGCAAATGAGCTGGTCGTCACAGAATATCGACCACTCGAAATCTACAGCGTCCTTGTTCTGGAATATCTGGTGTTGATCCTGATTGTCTCGCAAGGTGTTCGCTGGCTGGAACGTCGTTTTAAGGCGGAGCATGCCTAGAAAGCAGGCTGTTATCTAGCTTTTCTCTGGTGACCAGTTGGCCAGCAAAGCCTTTAGTTCCGGCTCATTTACAGCATGAACCGCGTCGCTTACGGAGAACCATTTCCGTGTGCGCTCGTCCTTTTCAGGCCAGTCTTCAAGCATCTCAGTCACTTCCAGCGGATACACCTTCACGCGGCAAGGGATTGGCTCTTTGGTGACCCGAAGTTTAGGGTAATGATAGATTCCAGCAGCTTGATCTGTCAGCTCACCTTTAATGCCAGCTTCTTCGAAGGCTTCTTGCTCTGCGGTTTCTCCACCACTGAGATCCTTCATTGGCCAGCCTTTAGGGAGAACCCAACGCTTGGTTTCGCGGGATGTAATCAGAAGAATCTGTAGCTTACCTTTTTTATTCTTCTTGAAAGGCAGTGCAGCAAACTGGCGTTTTGGTTCTGGCCAGACTTGTGCCTCTGTCTTTCTAAGGGCACTCTTCATGGGTTTCTTCCTTAACAGTGATCCGGCCTAGTTTCATTTTTGTTTGATCCAGATCTTCAGCCGTGAGTAGAGCTTTCCTTTGTTTGTGGTAGGAAGTTAGATCTGCCCCTGACTATCTAGAGTACGGCTTATATTTTTTCAGCGCTATCGCAAGATATCGCTGTGATTGCGGTCCATTTGGGCGAGTTTGATTTCCTATTCTACATATTTAGAATATTTGTTCTGAAAATTCCAGATAATACTTTTTACCTAGATTTCATGGCGAGACTGTTGTTTAAATTACTTTAAACTTGAAATTTTAAAAAATGGAATCGCAGCTCGGTATTGCTTTGATGCCAAAAAGAGTGTGATCATAAAAATGATAATAGGGGGCTGATAGTGGAACTGGATGCAGTAAGCATTGAGCAAAGAGATGGAGCTGACCCGCTCGCTCATTTGCGCCAGCTTTTCTCAATTCCTGATGGGATTATCTATCTGGACGGAAACTCACTTGGGGCTCTTCCTAAGAATGTGTCTGCGGTTTTAGCCAATGCAGTCGAAGAGCAGTGGGGCAAAAGCCTCATCAAAGGGTGGAACTGCCACGGCTGGATTGACCTGCCAAGCAAAGTCGGAAACCGGATTGCTAAGCTCGTTGGAGCTGATGACGGAACCTTGGTCTGCGCCGACAGCACCTCTCTGAATGTCTTTAAAGTCCTGGCGACTGCCATCAAAATGTGTCCGGAGCGTAAAGTTATTCTTTCCGATACAGGAAACTTCCCGACTGACCTCTACATGGCGCAAGGTCTGAAAGAACTGACCGGTGGTGACATCGAGTTGCGTCTGGTTGCTCCGGAAGAAGTTGAAGCCGCCCTCGATGATACTGTTGCAGTCATGATGCTCACAGAAGTGGATTACCGCACAGGTCGCAAGCACGACATGAAAGCATTGACTGAGAAAGCGCATTCTGTTGGTGCCTTGGCGATGTGGGATCTGTGCCACTCTGCAGGTGCTTTCCCAGTCCATCTGAAGGAAGCAAAGGCGGACTTTGCTGTTGGTTGTTCCTACAAGTATTTGAATGGCGGCCCCGGTGCTCCGGCATTTGTTTATGTGGCACCTCAGCATCAGAACCATTCAGGCAACCCACTAACGGGCTGGATGGGGCACGATGCGCCGTTTGCTTTTGATTTGGGATACACACCATCTGCTAAAACAGACCAGATGCGCGTTGGCACACCTCAGGTTCTTGCCATGACCGCTCTGGATGCGTCTTTGGATGTCTTCGATGAAACCTCTTTGGAGGCATTGCAGGCCAAATCCATTGAGTTGAGTGAGTTGTTTATTGCTGAAGTCAAACGCCGCTGCCCTAATCTGGAGCTTGCGTCACCAACGGATCCACTTAAGCGCGGCTCACAAGTCTCTTTCCGTCATGAGAAAGGCTATGCAGTCATGCAAGCGCTCATTGATCGTGGAGTGATTGGAGACTTCCGTGCACCAAATATCATCCGCTTCGGGTTTGCTCCTCTGTACCTCTCTTTTGCTGAGGTCCTTAAAGCTGCTGAGATTCTTGAAGAAATTATTGCAGGGGATCTCTGGGACAAGCCGGAATACCACCAGAAGAGCAAGGTTACATAAGCATGGTTGAGAGTATTGATCGTAAATTAGAGCACCACGGGGCAGAGCTCTCTTTCAAAGAAAACATGTCTTATGGCGATTACCTTCGTCTTTCCGATGTGTTGGGTGCGCAAGCTCCGTTGACCGAAGCTCATGATGAACTGCTGTTTATCATTCAGCATCAAACGGCAGAACTTTGGATGAAGTTGGCGATCCGCGAAATGTCGGAGGCTTGCTCAGCTTTGGCAGCGGATGAGTTTGCTGAGGTTTCAAAGCTAATGGCTCGCGTCAACAAGATCTTCGCGCAGCTCAACAGTGCATGGGACATTCTGCGCACCATGACACCAAGCGATTACACCACGTTTCGTGATAGCCTTGGCAAGTCATCTGGATTTCAGAGCTACCAGTACCGTGCCATCGAGTTTGTGGTTGGCAACAAAAATCCAGCCCTGATGAAACCACATGAGCATATGCCGGAGGTCTCAGCATGGCTTCATCAGATTTATGAGGCGCCGGGCATCTATGATCAGATGGTGCGTGCTTTGGCGCGTTCAGGCTTCGAAATCTCCGATGCAGTACTCAACCGGGACGTCACCAAGCCATATACAACTGATGCGTCAGTTCAGAAGGCTTGGGAAATAATATATCGCAATCCACGTGATAATTGGCATTTCTACGATCTCGCGGAGAAGTTAATCGACTTTGAGGACTTTTTTCGTCGGTGGCGATTTAATCACCTTACAACCGTAGAGCGTATTATTGGAAGCAAAATGGGCACTGGAGGCACTTCAGGGGCACCGTACTTGAAAAAAATGTTGGATACTGTGCTGTTTCCAGAACTTTGGCAGGTGCGCAGTGATCTGTAAGATTGCTGCGAAAATTACTCAATTTATGAAATTATTTTGTTCTAAAATCTCTTCAAACTGCGCATATAAGTGGAATTATCTATATGTTTCAGGCAATATATGCGCAGTCGAAGATGTTTCCTCGCAACTTATGGGAAGGTTGTTAGGAGATAGAATCTGGAAAGTTTCACTCAACTTGTCCAGATAGAACCACAATAATCGAGTGATTAGGCTGCAAATGGCGCGGACTTCTGCCTTGAAATAATATGCTGCTAAGGGCATTAGGTAGGTGCTTGACAACAATAAAACGCCAGTCCTTTGCAGTCTGGGGGGATAATAATGCTGGAAATCGAACAGCTGTCGAAGCAATTCGGCGGGTTTAGAGCCGTCAATAATTGCTCATTTTCGGTTCAAAAGGGCACAATCACAGGTTTAGTCGGTCCAAATGGGGCGGGTAAAACCACAACGTTCAATTTGATTGCCGGTGCCCTTCAGCCAACTGCTGGAAAAATAAAGTTTTTGGGAGAAGATGTAACCAGCCTCAGCTCTGATCAGCTGTTTCATAAGGGCTTGGTACGTACCTTTCAGATCCCGCATGAGTTTCATCGTCTGTCAGCTCTCGAAAACCTCATGTTGGTTCCGCCCTCTCAAAAAGGTGAGAACTTATTCCAAAACTGGCTCAGCTTTGGCAGCGTGAAGAAGCAAGAAGAAGAAGTACGCCAGAAAGCTTTAGAGACACTGGAGTTTCTGGAACTGTCTCATGTTGCAAATGAACGTGCAGGTAATCTGTCCGGCGGACAGAAGAAGCTTCTTGAGCTTGGCCGTACAATGATGACTGACGCAAAGCTGGTGCTGCTGGATGAGCCTGCTGCTGGCGTCAACAGAACATTGCTACGCCGCCTTGAAGACAAAATCCAAATCCTGAACCAGGAACGTGGCTACACATTCGTCCTGATTGAGCACGATATGGAGATGATCGAGAAGCTCTGCGATCCAGTCATCTGTATGGCGGAAGGCTCGGTTCTGATTGAAGGTGATTTCCAAACCGTTCGTTCTGATGCGCGGGTGCTTGAAGCTTACCTCGGTGAAACGGTTGGGGAGGCTGCACTCTAATGACGTCTCAAGCAATTGCAGAGCAACCAATGTCAAAGAACTCCGTGCAACAAAAGTACTCCGGCAAACCAATCCTCACCATGACTGGTGTTCGTGGCGGATATGGCGATGCGGACATCCTACAGGGTGTCGACATGCAAGTGACCGAGCAGGAAATTGTTGTAATCGTCGGCCCGAATGGAGCTGGCAAGTCGACAGCGATGAAGGCGATCTTTGGTCTTCTAAAGGTCCGTGGCGGTTCTATTGTCGTCAACGGAACAGACATCGCAGGCTGGAAGCCAAACCGTATTGTACAGCACGGTGTTTGTTACGTTCCTCAGGTCAACAACATCTTCCGTGAGATGACCATTCACGAAAACCTCGAAATGGGGGCCTTCCTTCGGAAAGGTGACATTTCTGAAAGCTTGGAAAGGGTCTACACCCTGTTCCCTGATCTCAAAGAGCGCCGCAGTGCGTTGGCTGGAAATCTGTCTGGCGGCCAACGTCAGATGGTGGCTATGGGCCGCGCATTGATGCTCAACCCGTCTTTGCTATTGCTGGATGAGCCGACCGCTGGTCTCTCTCCAAAATACATGGAGCAAATTTTTGAGATCACCCGCAACCTGCGTGATGCAGGTCTTTCGATCTTGCTCGTAGAGCAGCACGCCAAGCAAGCGCTGGCATTTGCTGACAAAGGCTACGTTCTTGCGGCTGGAAGCAACCGGCATGAAGGAACGGGGCAAGAGCTGCTCGCAGATCGTGAAGTCGCTGAAATGTTCCTCGGCGGGTAGAAAGGGAAAATCCAATGCCATTCATGGAATTCGTCAATTTTTACCTCATGCCGGGGATCGTACTGGGCTCAATTTACGCTTTGGGCGCAGTTGGTATTACGCTGGTATTCGGTATCTTGAGATTTGCGCACCTTGCGCATGGTGACCTCGCAACGCTAGGCGCATTTGCAGCCCTCGGAGTGGTGACCATCTTCGGAGTTAGCCCTTGGGTTGCTCTTCCCGTTGCCATGGTTGTTTGCGCGTTTATGGCGATCGGCATCGACAAACTATTTTACGACTACCTCTCGGAGCGCCCAAAGATCATCGTGGTAATGTCCTCACTGGGTATCGCTCTTATGTTGCGTGCCGTCGTTCAGGTGGTCTGGGGTGTTGATACAGAAACTTATACCCGTGGTATCGTTAGACCAGATGATTACTGGGGAATCCGCATTCGTGATCGCGAGATCTACACCATCATTGCAATGTTCGTGATCGTTGGTGTGTTGTGGACGTTCTTGCAGAAAACAAAGTGGGGAAAGGCCATGCGTGCCATGTCTGACAACCCTGATCTTGCGCTGCTTTCTGGTGTTGATAATCGCAAAATCACAATGTTGACTTGGGGCATCGTCGGCATTCTGTGTGCGGCTTCTGGTTTCTTCCTTGGCATCAATACAGAACTGAAGCCGCTTATGGGCTGGACGATGCTTCTGCCAATGTTCGCAGCTGCAATTCTTGGTGGGGTAGGGCGTGTTGAAGGTGCCGTTATTGGCGGCTTGATTGTTGGCATAGCTGAAGAAACATCCGTTCTGTTTATCCCGGGAGAGTACAAGGCCGCCATGGCGTTTGCGATCCTCCTGCTCATCCTTCTTGTGCGGCCAACTGGCTTGCTCAAGGGTAAAGTTCTGTAGGGGGGAGAAGAACCATGGAACTCATCGGTCTGCTTAACTACGCGGTGTTCATGGCGATCTTTATCGGCATTTACTCCCTTCTTGCTCTCGGTCTTAACATTCAATGGGGCTTTTCCGGTCTCTTTAATGCAGGTATTGCGGGCTTCTTCGCCGTTGGAGCTTACTCATCTGCGCTGCTCACGGCACCAGAATCCGCTGTCCATCTGGGTGGCTACCAGCTGCCCGTTGTTGTCGGTTGGATCGGCGCGATGATCGCTGCTGGCGCAATTGCATGGCCAATCGGCAAAGTATGCTTGCGCTTCCGCTCCGATTATCTGGCAATCGCGACAATCGGTGTTGCGGAAATCATCCGTCTGGTCGTGAAGTCAGAAGGTTGGATGACAGGTGGCGCACGCGGTGTGAACAAGATCCCGCGTCCATTTGGTGATCTGTCCTATCTGTACTCCCAGTTGGCTTATCTTGCTCTGGTCTTTGCCATCGTTCTCGTCGTGTACTGGGCTATCGAGCGCCAGATTTCGGCTCCCTGGGGCCGCATGATGCGTGGCATCCGTGACAATGAAGATGCGGCAACGGCAATGGGTAAGGACATCAAGGCTCGTCGTCTGGAAGCGTTCATCTTCGGTGCAGCTGTGATGGGACTTGGTGGAGCGCTGTTTGCTCACTTTAACCGGTCCATAACCCCAGAAGCCATTGATCCGATGATCGCCACATTCCTGATCTGGATTATGTTGATCCTCGGCGGCTCAGGTAACAACCGCGGAGCCCTTCTCGGCGTTGCTGTTGTCTGGATCATCTGGTCTGCGTCAGAGTTTGTAACGGATCAACTGCCAACAGAATACGCCATTAAAGCCAAATACATGCGCGTGTTCATCATTGGCTTGCTTCTGCAATTGGTCCTCCGGTTCAGACCGGAAGGGATCTTGCCGGAACCTCAGGGAACCGCTGGCAGTCCAGAAGTCAAAACCTTTCAAAAACAAGAAAGTGCAGCGAAGTAACGCCAGCACTCGTGGAAATCAATTTTAACGTCCTGGTCAATCCGGATAGTATTTGAAACAGGGCTCTTTGGAGGTGAACTGATGCTTAAGAAAATCGCATTGGCAGCAGGCTTGTTCAGCGCTACTGCACTTGCATCCAACGCTGTTCAGGCTGATGTAAAAGTCGGTCTTCTGGGAGGCATTTCTGGCCCAATCGCGGCTATGGCTCCACCAATGCTGGACTCTGCAAAGCTGGCTATTCAGCAGGTGAACGAGCAGGGCGGCATTCTGGGCGGCCAGAAGCTTGAAGCTGTTGTAGGCGATAGTGCGTGTAACCCACAGAACGGCGTGGATTCCGCTACCAAGCTGGTAAACATTGAACAGGTTGCTGGCCTTATCGGTCCACATTGTTCTGGTTCAGTTCTGGCTGTTGCGAACTCCGTGACTGTTCCAGCTGGCATCACGCTGATCACGCCATCAGGGACTTCTCCTGAAATCACAGGTCTGGAAGACAAAGGTCAGGTATTCCGTACAGTACCTTCCGATGATTTCCAGGGCCGTTCACTCGCCCGTACACTGTTGAACCTCGGCACAAAGAAAGTTGCTGTTGCCTACCTCAACAACGACTACGGCAGTGGCCTTGCAAATGCTTTCAAAGTTGAATTTGAAGCAAATGGTGGTGAGATTGCTGGATATTCAGCGCACGAAGAAGGTAAGGCATCTTACCGTTCCAACCTTGCTGAATTGTCCCGTGGTGGCGCAGATACGCTTGTAATCTTGGATTACGGTGATGGCACTGGCCTGACCATCCTGCGTCAGGCGCTGGAAAACGGCTTCTTCACTAACTTCGTTGGCGGTGATGGCATGAAGTCAGATGCGATCATCCGTGAACTCGGTGCTGAAAACCTGACAACCTTCATCGCATCCTCTCCAGTTGGTGAAGCGTCCAACAGCCTTGAACTGTTTAATAAAGCTTACATAGCAGTTGGCGGCAACCCGGATGCGATTTTCGCGTCAAACTCTTACGACGCCGCATTCCTGATGGCTCTGGCTCTAGAAAAAGCTGGTGGCGATGCCACAAAGGTTTCTGAAGCGATGGCTGCTGTGTCCGACGGACAGGGTGAAGCTATTCTTCCTGGTGAATGGAAGAAAGCAGTTGAGCTGATCGCAGCCGGCAAAGACATCGACTACAAGGGCGCATCTGGCGACCTGAACTTCGACAATGCTGGCGACGTTCCTGGTTCCTACGGCCTGTTCAAGGTCGAGGGTGATGCATTCGCACTGCAGCAGGCTCTGAACTAAGGTCCAGAACAGTCAAATTAAGAAAGAGCCGGCCTCATCTCAGGCCGGCTTTTTTTATGGCAAATTTCTCACTTAGTAAGAATCAACTTGCCAAGTTTCGTGATCGACAATCGGTAGTTATCCTCGCGATGGGAGATTGTGATCTCGCGCTCATCGCCAAAGAGTGCCTTGCTATCAACAGTGCGCTCATGTGGCTGACTTTGTGAGCTTTCCTGAGCTTTTTCCATATCAGTCATTCGCCTCAGCCTTTCCCCAATTTTGGCTAGCGTGGATGGTCGCGATACCCTCAAGAGCTAGGGGGACTCTATCGCGTTTATTTCTTGACTTTCATATTCATGTTTTATTACAAGTGCAATGCCTACTCAATAATTGCTGGAGATCGCGTCCTCCCGCAAACCGTCCTGGAGTAGGATTTGTATCGATGCGCAAGCCAGCTGTTACTCTCTCCCTCAACAGCCAGCCAGCCCACGATATCCTTGATATCTGCGATTGATTTGCATTTGCAACTAAGTTTTAATTTTTGGGTTGGGGTCCTATGAATAAGTTGGTTAAGCTGTTTTCTCTTGCTCTTGCTGCCTTGTGGATAACGCAAATAACTGCAGCTGAAGCAGCAAACACGACAAAAGAACCAGTGATCGCTCTCCAGTTGAACAAAGCTGAGAGCACTCAGAACGGGTGTCGTGTAAGTCTTCTTGTTCGCAATCACCTTAAAGATGAGATCAATCAACTGGCATTGGACTTGGTAGTCTTTGATAGTACAGGTGGAATCTCTGATTTCCTGAGCATGAAGACAGGTCGTCTTCCTTCCGGAAAGACGCGAGTTCAGCAGTATGATCTCCCATCCAGCAGTTGTGCAGACATCTCGTCATTGCTCATCAATGATGTCAGCCAGTGTGAGGGAGCTGAAAATGTATCTCCGGCTAGCTGCTTAGACTCATTGAATGTATCCTCTCGCGCTGCGATAGAACTAACACTCTGAACCGCTGCAGAACCGAATTAGAAAAATAACGAGATTTCCAGAATGAATGCCATGATTGAAAACCTGGGCCTGACCGCAGCAATGACACCTGTTATGGATCTGCTTGCAAAAGGTGGTGTGGTTGTTGGGTTGCTGCTGGTTGTCAGCGTACTTGCTCTAACAATTGTCATAGCAAAACTCTGGCAGTTCTGGATTGCAGGCGTTGGTCGTCATCGCAAAGCTGAGCAGGCCGTGGCCTTCTGGCGTGTCGGCAAGCGTGATCAGGCCTACAGGATTGTGGTAACAGATCGCTCTCCGGTCTCCGACGTTCTGGCACATGCCATGCGCGGTCTCATGAAACCGCAGGTGCCTGAGAAAAGAGTTCGGGAAGATGTCGAGCGCGTTTGCTTTACTCATCTCGCAGATCTTCGTAGTTACTTGCGGGCATTGGATATGATTGCCCAGATCGCTCCTCTACTCGGCCTGTTCGGAACAGTGCTTGGTATGATCGGGGCGTTTCAGGCTATGGCTGACGCTGGTTCGCAGGTCGATCCATCTACTTTGGCTGGTGGTATCTGGGTTGCGCTGCTGACAACTGCCGTTGGTCTGGCCGTAGCAATCCCAGCTTCTGTGATGCTGTCACTGTTCGAAGGCCGCATCGAACGTGAGCAGGGAGCAATGGAAAAGATTGTAACTGAGCTCTTCACCGGGGCAGTCACGTCCATCGCCACTCAAACTGAAGAAGCGGAACAGGTTGGAACCCAGCCACGTTTTGAGGTTGTTCACGATGCGCCTTAGTGAGGCTCCAAAAAGAAGTCGTGCGCCTGGTCTCACATCTCTGATTGATGTGATCTTCCTTTTGTTGATGTTCTTCATGCTCGCTTCCACGTTCTCGATCTACCAAAAGTTGGATGTGACATCGGGAGCTGAGGGCGCAGGGCAAATGGAACAGTCCCCAATCCTTTTGCAAGTTTTCGCAGAAGGACAGCTGTCGGTGAACGGTGACCGGGTGAAGGTTGAGGCGTTGATTGCGGCGCTCGACGACGCAGGTATCGAAAAAGTACGACCTGTGGCGATCATCCCTGCCAAGGATTCCACTGTGCAGGATGTCGTGAGTGCGCTTGAGATGCTTAAAACAGCAGGCTGGTCAGCGACGATCGTTGGCAATTGAATTCCGAATATTGCGAAATAAGAAGTTTAAAGAATGCGTCTGAAGACAAAACCACAAAAGAGGACGTTTGAGAATACGATCCCATTGATCAATATCGTGTTCCTGATGCTCATCTTCTTCCTCTTTGCAGGTTCAATTGATAGAGACGATGCAAAAAACGTGAGCCCTGCAGAAACGCAGGAGCAATCCAGTCGTGAGCTTATTGCCGGAGCGCTGATTATCGCTCCTGATGGATTGATAACCCAAAACGAACAGCCAGTTCTTGTTGAGGATCTGATACCGCTGGACGGCAATAAAGACCCTCTGATGGTTGTTGCTGACAAGGCACTGTCTGGTCAGACACTTGCCAGAACCCTTGCAGCGCTGAAGAAGCAAGGTTTCTCCGATATTACATTGGTCACCGTAAGGGCTGCCCAATGAAGAAGAGCATTCGCAGGAAAATCGGAGGCTCAGCCCTCACGACCGCCTTACTCGTGTCAGTCAGTGTTCACGCAGGTGGATTTGCTTGGTTTTATACGCGAGCTCCTGAAGTTCAGGTTGCCTCAACGCGGTCAACGTCACTTTCTGTAGTTGGATCAATTGAGGATCTCATTGCAGGTTCCAAGGAAGTTGTCGAGCCGATTGAGCCCGAACAATCAGATGAGATCGAGCTTCGTGAGATAGAAGCTGAACAGCCGGTTGAACAAGTCAACGAGATTGAGGCTGTTGAGCCAATTGAGCTGGCAAAAGCAGAGATTACACCAATCAAACCGATTGTAACGCAGGCTGTGAAGCCGCTGCCGGTACCTGTTGCTGAAGGTGTTACTATTAAGGCTGAGATTGAGCCAATCAAGCCAAAGGAAGAGATTGAACCGCTTAAACTTCAGCTTCAGCCTGAGCAAATCAAACCTGCTGAAGTGCAGGAGGTTAAGCCTGTCGAAGTTGCAAAAGTTCTTCCTGTTGAGCAGAAAGAACCATTAGAGCCAACCAAAGACGTTGATCCTGCAAAGCTGAAAGAGCAACAAGACCCAGTCAATCCGGACGAAGCCAAACCATCTCAACCAAAAAAATTGGAAGTGGTAGAGCAGGAAACACCGGAAGAGATTAAGCCGGTAAAAAAGAAAACAGCTGAACCCGTTGACGAAAAGAAAGAGCTTGAGGCAAAGCCTGTTGAAACTGAAGTTGCCGCAGTAACGGTTCCCGTCCCACGATCAGCGCCGCCACGTCCCAAGCTGCCGCAGAAAATCAAGCCTAAGAAAACCGCCAAGAAGGCCCCACCAAAAGCCAAGAAAGAACCTGCTAAGAAGGCCGGTAACTCAGTTGTTAATTCTGCTCGAGGTTCCAAGGTCGCGCGAAAAGGCTCCAACACCTCGAAGAATGGCAATAACATCGCAGGCTCCGGTGACAGCGCTGGCAATGCTGCGACAAGCAATTACTGGGGCAAGGTGCAAAAGAAGATCCAGCGTGCTGCGGATAGACGGTACCCGAGAAGAGAGAAGAACCGGAAGAAGTCAGGCATCGTCCGTGTGAGTTTTGTCGTACACAGAGACGGGGCTGTAACGGGAATTAAGCTATCTCGATCGAGTGGGAATAAGCGATTTGATCAGGCCGCGTTGAAAGCCCTAAAGGCCGCTGCACCATTCCCAGCATTTCCGACTTCGATGAGGAACAATACGATCAGCAGAACAGCGCCGATAGTCTTCAAAGCACGATAACAAAAAAGGCAGCGAATATTCGCTGCCTGATCATCTCGTCGCTCTTGGTGCGCTTATTCAGCAGCAGCCATATTCTTTGGCAGAAGTGGGTCTTCAATCTGCAACAGGTGGCGAATGCTCGCGCGGTTGTCTGCAAGATCTGCAATCGTGCACTTGTCGAGCACACCGAGGAATGCTTCCAGCGCTTCATGCAGAACAGAATTGAAGCCGCAGTGATTGACGAGCGGGCAGTCCTGACGACCACTGTCAAAGCACTCAGCAAGAAGGAATGACTCTTCAGTTGCACGTACCACCTGACCCACGCTGATTTGCTCAGCTGGACGTGGCAATACGATACCACCGTTACGCCCTCGGATGGTTTTCATCAGATCAGCGTCAACGAGCACCTTCATGATCTTGAAAAGGTGAGTTTCCGACATGGAAAACGAAGCAGCGATCTCAGCAACTTTGCTTGGCTTGCCAGGATTTGCCGCACAATACATCAGGGCACGTACAGCATAGTTGGTTTGTTGAGTGAGTCTCATAATATTAGCTATGCGTCTTCCGGTGTCTGTCGTCAATAAAAATATGCATCTCTAACTCAACAATAAACCATTCCTAGTTTAGAGTCATTAAAAACTTTGCCGGTGCTGAAAACAAACCCGACACCGTCCTTTTGCCAGTGCACGCGCAAAATATATCTAAATCCAACTGATCCTACAATAATCACAGCGCAAATATCTGACGCAAGAAACTCGTCATTTATTCAGCAAGTTAATGGTGATACAGCTCAACTAAGAGAGTGAACACGACGGACGCAATTGAGTTCCAATGAAGATTTCAAAACAAAGCCTTGAGGAGCAGGCCGCAGATTTTCTGAGGCAGCAGATTTTAGCGGGTCATTATGTCTCAGGTGACAAGCTTACGGAAAGTACGCTTGCGAAAGGTCTGGAGCTTTCACGCACAACTGTGCGCATGGCATTGAACACACTCTCGAGCGAAGGTCTTGTCTCACAGAAGCCTTACGCGGGTTGGAGTGTGACGACACTGACGGACCATGATATCTGGGAAATCTACCATCTCCGTGTTGCGTTGGAGAGTCAGGCTGCTCAAATGGTAGCTGAAACCATCACGCCGGAAAAGGCCGTTCGGCTGCGCAAAGAACTGGAAGTCTTCAAGGAGATCTGTCAGCAAGACGGTGTATCTCTTACAGAAGTCACGTTCTATGACTTTGAGCTCCACAAGCTGATTATTGAATTGAGTGAGAGCGCACGCTTGGTGCACATGTACAAGAGCGTGATCAATCAGCTTTCAATCTATATTCGTATCACGCACTTTGACTTTGATATTGAAGACAGCGCGAACACCCATGTCGGTTTAGTGGAAGCCATTTGCTCTGGCGAAGCGGAAAAAGCTCGCAAGCTCGCTATTGAGAATATCAGTACCTTCACTGAAATGGGCCATAAGCTGAAACATGAACATGTCAAACTGGCGACTGACGACTGACGACTGACAGTGCTTAAAGATTTGAGATAGTCATAAAAAAGGGCGGCCCGAAGGTCGCCTTTTTGCTTTGCCTGAGGAGGAAGCTTATTCCGCAGGAACAGCACCAGCTGCTTCGCGGGACTGCCGGAGAATATCTTCGCCACTTGTTAAAGCGAAGTCCTCACGCATCCACTTGATGAATCCGTAAACCATATAGCTGATGATAAACATCAGTGGGATAGAGGTTACGATGGCACATGTTTTGATGGTGTTCAGTGGGGCGTCAATGAACATCAGAGCTGGCTCGGGAAATTTGGACAGGTTGTGAAAGTGG
>NZ_LMCK01000074.1:0-20512 GCF_001623165.1 Pseudovibrio sp. WM33 | reverse complement strand
ACTAACTTTCAAACCGGACCACTCAAGTGGGGCTGATCATTCTCTTCTGCTTGATTTGTTAAACCTGCTAAATATATAACCGCAGCAACTCGTCGATACGATCTCAGCGGATAAACATTGTTTGCCCTTGGGCGCAGGCCCTCTAAGATCCTTGGTTTCGCTACGTCTTTGACAATCTCCAGTTGGGAAAACTGAAGAAATGAGGTGCCGCCGTCGCGAGAATGTCATGCTGGCCCTGTTAAATTCTCGGCCAGTCTTGAAAGAAAAACAACGTAAACGCACAGCGGCGTTTAGAGAGTGGCACGTATGTCCCTGGATACCGACAAGGAAGAAAAGCAGGCCAATCAGGAGCCGTTGAGATTAGGTCTCAACCGGCGTGCGGTTTATCGCAAACCCGTTGATGTGCGCTGGATCCTTCTGGCATCTGCCGGCATTTTTGCTCTCTTCTCCATAGCCTTCGACGTACCCGTCTGGGCCTCGTTCTTCGCATACGCCCTCATTTTTGTTCTGGTCATCGGCGGCGGCATGAAAAGCCGCACCAAGGTCAAAGCACCAAGCGGTGTCAGCCGCAAGGAAGCCAGCGAGATCGTGGATCGCGGCATGAAGTCCGCCGTCAACGCCCTGCCGGACCCATGCTTTGTCGTCGATTATCGTGGCACCACCCAATACGTGAACCTCGCGGCACAGCGCCGCTTCGGCACTATTGCGGTTGGCGATCCCTTGTCGTTCCGCATCCGCGCGCCATCGCTGCTGGAAGCGCTGGACCGTGTCTCCAATGGTGGCTCTACAGAAGTCATCGACTGGACCGAGAAGGTGCCGATGGAACTCTGGCTGGAAGCGCACATCGCGCCGCTCTGGTCCGTTTCCAGCGGAAACCTCGCCGTCCCCCGCGGACGCCCGGGTCTCATTCTCGTTGTCATTCGCGACCTGACCGAAGCCCGCCGCCTGGAGCGTATGCGGGCCGACTTTGTCGCCAACGCCTCCCATGAATTACGCACCCCGCTGGCATCTCTGACAGGCTTCATTGAAACTCTGCAGGGCCCAGCCAAGGGCGATCCCAAAGCACAAGACCAGTTCCTCGGCATTATGCTGGATCAGGCAGAGCGCATGCGCCGCCTCATTGACGACCTTCTGTCTCTGTCCCGTATTGAGATGAAGGTGCACGTGCAGCCGGAAACTCTCGTGGATCTCAGCCTGATCATGCGCCACTCCGTGGAAACACTGCTCCCGGTTGCGAAAGAATCGGGTGTCGAGGTGAATGTGAATGTGCCTGAGGACCCTGCCGAGATTCGCGGTGAGAAGGACGAACTCGTTCAGGTCTTCAGCAATCTCATCGAAAACGCGTTGAAATACGGTTCCAGCGGGGGGCGAGTCGATGTCACTTGCCGACTGGACCCCGATTCTATTGAGACACCACACTGGATTGCAGAGGTCCGCGACTTCGGTCCGGGCATTGATCCTGAGCACCTGCCGCGGTTAACCGAGCGTTTCTATCGGGTTGATGTTGTTACCTCCCGTCAGATGAAGGGAACGGGCCTTGGTCTGGCCATCGTAAAACACATTCTGACAAGGCACAGAGCTCGCCTGGAAATTGAGAGCAAACCAGATGAAGGCGCTTGCTTCCGTGTGTTCATACCCGGCGCTGTTATTTATGACGAAAATGAACTCGATTAAAATAACATAACAAAATCAAATGCTTGTAATGTCATAAAACTGATACGCAACGTTCATATAACCATCACAGCCAAACGCTAGGTTACAGCCAGCTCGCAGCCGGGGCGCTGTGAGGTGAACGTAGTTAAACAGTTTTTTAAAACCAAGACTCCCAGGAGACTTCAGGTGAAAATCAAGGCATTCGCAAGCGTTGCAGCGCTCGCTCTCGCAGGTACCATTGCTGCTGGTTCCGCACAGGCTCGTGACCAGATCCAGATCGTTGGTTCTTCCACTGTTTTCCCATTTGCGACAGCAGTTGCTGAGCAGTTTGGTCAGAAGACAAACTTCAAAACACCAGTTGTTGAATCCACTGGTTCAGGCGGCGGCATCAAGCTCTTCTGTGAAGGCGTTGGCGAAAACACTCCTGACATCACCAATGCTTCCCGCCGCATGAAGGGCAAAGAGCTGGTGAAGTGTAATGAAGCTGGCGTAACCCCAGTAGAAGTTACTGTCGGTTTCGACGGCATCGTTCTTGCGAACTCCAAGGCTGGCACTCAGCTGGACCTGACACTGGCTCAGATCTTCCTCGCGCTTGCGAAAGAAGTTCCAGTGGACGGCAAACTGGTTGCAAACCCATACCAGACCTGGGCAGACATTGATCCTTCCCTTCCTAACTCAAAGATCGAAGTGCTCGGCCCTCCACCAACATCCGGTACCCGTGACGCATTTGCCGAGCTGGCAATGCAGGGCGGCTGTAAAATGGTACCAGGTGCTGCTGACCTCGGTCTGAAGAAAAAAGCGTGTCACGAAGTCCGTGAAGACGGCGCGTACATCGAAGCTGGTGAAAACGACAACCTGATCGTTCAAAAGCTTGATGCGAACCCGAATGCACTCGGCATCTTCGGTTTCTCCTTCCTTGATCAGAACGCTGACAAGATCCAGGGCGCAAACATTGCAGGCGTTGCACCAACATTTGATGCAATTGCTGCAGGCGACTACCCAGTGTCCCGCTCCTTGTACTTCTACATCAAGAAAGAGCACGTTGGCGTAATCCCAGGTATCGCTGAATACCTCGGTGAGTTCACCAATGAAGACACATGGGGTGACGAAGGTTACCTGGCTGACAAGGGTCTGATCCCGATGCCAGCAGCTGACCGCGCAGCAGTTTCCAAATCTGCAGTAGCGCTGACACCACTTGCATTCTAATTGCAAACGCTAAGAGAGCGGTCAGCATGTCCAGCTGACCGCTTTCCTGCATCCTCCAAAAATTAAAGCCAGATAAGGCGACACAACAAATGTTCTGGACTTACGCTGCCCTTCTTCTACTGGTCTTCGTAACCGCTAATGTCTACGGGCGTTTCCGGGCTATGCAGGTTGCTGGACATCAGCTCTCTGCACTGCATTCCCGTCCAAGCTACCATGGTGGATACCTGGCCATTCTGGCCGCTCTTCCAGCATTTGTCCTTTTGATTGCATGGGCAATCGTTGAGCCGCGCTTGCTTGATACAATGGTGATCAGCGCGAAGGCCGAGAGTGTTGCAGGACTGTCGAAAGCAGAACTTCAGGCATTCTTGCGGGACGCACGCGCCATCGCATTTGGCGGCATCGTGGCCTTCTCTGATGCCGGCAAAGAGCAGGCGGCAGAAGTGTTCAGCTCGCTCGCACAAACATCATTCATTCTTAAAACAACGCTGATCATCGCCTTGGTTGTTGGTGGTCTGTGGTACGGCAATCGCACCATCACACCGGCAATGCGAGCCCGTCATTTTGTAGAGCGCACCGTCATGGGATTGCTGATCCTGTGTTCTGCTGTCGCGATCTTCACAACCATCGGTATCGTTCTCTCGCTTATCTTCGAAAGCTTGATGTTCTTCCGCCAGATCCCAATTCTGGATTTCGTCTTCGGCACTCACTGGAGCCCGCAAAGCGCCTTTGAAGGGGCGGGGGCCGAGCACGGCGAAGCCAATACAGAAATCTTCGGTGCAATCCCGCTTCTGGTTGGCACCATGTTGATCACAGCAATTGCTATTTTCGTAGCCGCGCCCGTTGGTCTGCTCTCCGCAATTTACCTCTCCGATTATGCAAGCACGCCAGTGCGCGCCATTGCAAAGCCGGTTCTGGAAATTCTGGCTGGCATTCCAACCGTGGTCTACGGTTTCTTCGCGGCGCTGACTGTGGCACCCTTTATTCGTGGCTGGGGCGAAAGCATCGGCCTGTCAGTCAGTTCAGAATCTGCACTGGCTGCTGGCCTTGTCATGGGCATTATGATCATTCCGTTCGTCTCCTCCCTTTCTGACGACGTGATCAACGCGGTGCCGCAGTCACTGCGCGATGGCTCTGCCGGTCTTGGTGCCACCAAGTCGGAAACAATCCGCCGGGTTGTTCTGCCAGCCGCTCTTCCGGGCATCGTGTCCGCTCTCATCCTCGCCATCTCCCGCGCCATCGGTGAAACCATGATCGTGGTGATGGCTGCAGGGCTTGCCGCAAACATAACGGCAAACCCGCTGGAAGCTGTAACAACCGTGACCGTGCAAATCGTCACCTTGCTGGTCGGTGACCAGGAATTCGACAGCGCGAAAACACTCGCAGCATTTGCACTCGGTCTTCTCCTCTTCTGCATCACACTTGCTCTGAACATCTTCGCTCTGCGCGTCGTGAAGAAATATAGGGAACAGTATGATTGATATCGCTCAGGACACTGCCGGTACTGCCATTGGCGGGCGTGTCAAAGGCATTCCTTCCGGCGTCCATACGACAGACGAAGCTCGCAAGCGCCTGAAAAAGCGCTACAGCATGGAAGCGCGCTTCAAGGCTTACGGCATGGGTGCCATCGCACTGGCCGCAACGTTTCTGGTTCTGCTGCTCTTCACAATTGTCGGCTCAGGCTTGCCTGCCTTCACTTACAACTACGTAAGCGTGCCGCTCAATCTGAGTGCAGAAAAGGTCGATCCGGCCAATCCGGCTGGCGCAAGCTACAACAAGATCATTCGCGACGGACTGAAGGCAGAATTGCCATTTGCTTCCGACCGTAAAAACCGCCGTGTGCTCTATTCTCTGGTGTCCTCCGGTGCCAATGTCACGCTGCAAAAGCAAGCAATAGCCGACCCATCCATACTGGGTGGGACCGGTCCGGTTGCAATCCCGCTCTCCGACTTTGCCGACCTTTATGTCAAAGGCCTGATCACAAAGAAAACCGAGATCGCCACCTCAAGTGCAGCAACAGTTTCCGGCACGGACGGTCAGGTGACCATCAGTGCAGAAAAGCCTGAGTTTGAGAAGATCCTTGCGGCGTTGAAAACCTATTATGATCGCGAAATCGAACTGCTGACAGGCAAGATTGAAGCGCGTGGCCGATCAGAAATCAGCGTGAAAACCAAGATCGCAGGCTTGGAAACCCGGTTGGCCAACGAGAAAGATCCTCTGGTAGCACAGCGCCTGACCTCTGAGGTTGAAGGCAATAAAGCCGCTCTGGTCAAGATCATAAACGCACTGGAAAAGCAAAAAGCTGAACTGGTTACTCTGCAGGGCCATCTTGCCAACATTGGCACGGGCGGCACACTCAATGCTAACATGCCAAGCTTCTTTGTAGAGGTGAACGGCGGAACCATTAAAGCAGAAAAGGTGACACCAACCAGCGTCACCGGAACAGCCTTCATTCCGCTGTCTACGGATGCTGCCGTACCAGCTGGCCAGTGGGGCATTGAAGAGCTGGAAACGCCGGAAAGTTTCCGCAAGTTTTCAGACAAAGAAATCGCCTACACCGACTATCTGGTCTCCAAAGGCACTGTTGCAAACGAGTGGAACTCCATCTTCTTCAAGTCCGGTGCAAGCCGTGAGCCAGAGATGGCAGGCATTTGGGGCGCAGCCGTTGGTTCCTTCTGGACCATGCTCGTTACCCTGTCCCTCTCGTTTCCAATTGGTGTGTCCGCTGCAATCTATCTGGAAGAGTTCGCGCCAAAGAACCGTTGGACACATCTGATTGAGGTGAACATCAACAACCTCGCAGCCGTGCCGTCCATTGTGTTCGGTCTGCTTGGCCTTGCGGTGTTCCTCAACGTCTTCGGTCTGCCGCGATCGGCGCCGGTTGTTGGCGGTATGGTGCTGGCGCTCATGACCCTGCCAACCATCATCATCGCCTCCCGTGCAGCGCTTCAGGCCGTGCCACCAAGCATCCGCGAAGCCGCACTCGGCGTCGGAGCCTCCCGCTTGCAGGCCGTGTTTCACCATGTGCTGCCACTGGCAATGCCGGGCATCCTGACCGGAACCATCATCGGCATGGCGCAGGCACTGGGCGAAACCGCACCACTTCTCATGATCGGCATGGTGGCCTTCATTGTAGATATCCCGGCAAGTCCGGTTGATCCCTCTACCGTGCTGCCCGTGCAGATCTTCATGTGGGCAGACTTTCCCGAACCTGCCTTCCAGCAGAAAACCTCTGCTGCGATCATGGTGCTGCTCGGCTTCCTGATCTCGATGAATGCAATCGCAATCGTCCTTCGTAAACGTTTTGAGCGCCGCTGGTGATTTGAAAGGCAAGATCATGGCATTGGAAATGACCACAGACACCGAGAGTGCAATGGATACAACAATGAGCGCCCCTCCAGCCGTTTCAGCTGAAGGCGAAACACTCAAGATGCGTGGCCGCGATGTAAAAGTGTTTTACGGCGACAAGCAGGCCCTTCATGGTGTCGATCTGGATGTCCGCAAAAATCAGGTGACCGCGCTGATCGGCCCGTCCGGTTGCGGCAAGTCCACCTTCCTGCGCTGCCTGAACCGCATGAACGACACCATCGATATCTGCCGCGTGCAAGGAGACATTCTCCTGGACAATGACGATGTCTACGACCCGCGCATTGATGTGGTGGAACTGCGGGCCCGTGTTGGCATGGTGTTCCAGAAGCCCAACCCGTTCCCGAAATCAATCTTCGAGAACGTGGCCTACGGCCCACGCATCCACGGTCTGGCACAAGGCAAGTCAGATCTGGAAGATATCGTCGCAAGTTCCCTGCAGCGTGCAGGTTTGTTTGAAGAAGTGAAAGACCGTCTGGACGAGCCAGGCACAGGCCTTTCCGGTGGTCAGCAGCAGCGCTTGTGCATCGCGCGCGCAATCGCTGTGTCCCCGGAAGTGATCCTGATGGATGAGCCGTGTTCTGCGCTCGACCCGATTGCCACCGCGAAAGTGGAAGAGCTGATGGACGAGCTGCGCCAGAACTACACCATAGTCATCGTAACCCATTCCATGCAGCAGGCCGCACGTGTGTCCCAGCGCACCGCGTTCTTCCATCTGGGTAATCTGGTGGAAGAGGGGCTGACCAACGACATCTTCACCAACCCAAAAGACCAGCGCACGCAGGATTACATCACAGGCCGTTTTGGTTAAGAATAAAAGAGCGGTACTCTAAGGAGATATCCGATGAAAGATCATATTGTCTCTTCCTTCAATGAAGAGCTAAAAGAACTGGCCGGACGTGTCGTTGAAATGGGCGGACTGGCAGAAACCCTTGTTCACGACGCTGTCACCGCACTGCTGAGACAGGACCGCGAACTGGCAACCCGCACCATCGCCGCCGACCAGCGACTGGACAACATGCAGGCCGAGCTGGAAGAGCTGTGCATCTCCGTGATCGCACGCCGCCAGCCAATGGCAAGCGATCTGCGCGACATCATCGCCGCCATGCGTATCTCCAACGACCTGGAGCGCGTTGGCGACATGGCCAAGAACATCGGCAAGCGAACACTGGCGATTGAATCTGAGTTCAACAACAAGCAGCTCGCTGTGGGTGTTGAGCACATGTCTGATCTGGCGCTTGAGCAGCTCAAAGCCGTTCTGGATGCCTACACCTCTGGCGATCTTGAGGTTGTCCAGCGCGTACATGTTCGCGATGACGAAGTGGATGCGCTTTACACCAGCCTGTTCCGCCAGCTGCTCACCTACATGATGGAAGACCCGCGCTCCATCACCATGTGCGCGCACTTGTTGTTCTGCGCAAAGAATATTGAGCGCATCGGTGATCATGCAACCAATATCGCAGAAAACATCTACTACATGATCTCCGGAAGCCACCTTCCAACAGATCGTCCAAAAACGGACGAACTGGCGCAGAGCACAACCGTGTAGAGTGTGTTCACTTATAACGAGCAGAACACACGCAATTGCTTTATAAGAGAAGGTGCAAAGAGAGCACTTTACTATGCCTAAGATACTGATTGTAGAAGACGAAGAACCGCTAAGCCTGCTGCTGCGCTATAACCTTGAAGCAGAGGGCTACACTGTTGACGTGTGCGCAAGAGGAGATGAGGCGGAACTCCTCCTACAGGAAAGCCAGCCGGACCTGCTGCTGCTGGACTGGATGCTTCCGGGCCTCTCCGGCATCGAGCTCTGCCGTCGTTTGCGGGCACGCTCAGAAACCGAGCGCATGCCGATTATCATGCTGACAGCGCGCGGCGAAGAATCCGAGCGCATCCGCGGTCTGGCAACCGGGGCTGACGATTATGTCGTCAAACCGTTTTCCGTTCCGGAACTTATGGCCCGTGTTCGTGCGATCTTCCGCCGTGCATTGCCAGAAGTTGTCTCCACAATGCTCAAGTCTGGCGACATCGAGCTCGACCGCGAAACCCACCGCGTGCGCAGAACAGGCCGTGAAATCCACCTCGGCCCCACAGAATACCGCCTGCTGGAGTTCCTCATGAGCGCACCGGGCCGGGTGTATTCTCGTGAACAGCTGCTGGATGGAGTCTGGGGCCATGATGTTTACGTAGATGAGCGCACCGTAGACGTCCACGTAGGCCGCCTGCGCAAAGCCATCAACAAAGGCCGCATGAAAGACCCGATCCGCACTGTCCGTGGCGCCGGATATGCTTTTAACGACCAGTTCGCTATAGGTTAAGTGTTTAAGGCAACAATGGAAATCTAAAACCGCCCAAGGGCGGTTTTCTCATATCTACAGGTCACCGACATTAGCAGCTGGCAACCCCCAAAACAGCAAAAAGCCGGGCTTTGGACCCGGCTCAATACGTTGCTTTTTCAGCTCAGATTAGCTTGCACGGCGGTTGCGGCGGTCGCTGACGGGCTGATAGGCAATGCTGCGGTGATGCGCACAATAAGGTGTGCCTGCATCTGACTGGCGACCACAGAAATAGAAGTCATCAGAACTCGGATCACCAATCGGCCACTTACAGGTGCGCTCATTCAATGTCAGGATGGAGGCGCGCTCTGAAACCGGAATAAAGAGATCGGAGGTTGGGACTGGAGAAATTTCTGATTGGATAGCTTCAATCGGTTCAACTTTAAGGGCGTTGGCACCTGCTATTGTTGGCTGAATCTGTCGGGGACTTGGAGAAGGCGCAACAGCTGCAATCGCTTCAGCCACTGTTGGTTTGGTGGATGTTACAACCCTTGCCGCTGGGGCAGGTGCCTTTCTCGTCTTGGTTGCACCGCCTCCCGACTTAGCACGACCTGAAAGACCAAGGCGATGAACCTTACCAATCACCGCATTACGGGTCACATTGCCAAGTTCCCCCGCGATTTGACTGGCGCTTAACCCGTCTGCCCAAAGTTTGGTTAGTAACTCTACACGTTCTGCTGTCCAGCTCATTAAAGGGCCCCGTCTTCCTTCAGTGGCGCGCAAAACAGCATTCGCTCAGTTCGGACGCATCCGAAAGTGCCGCTTACCTGAGCGTGTGTGCTTGCAGCGTTCAGTAACTACGAGATGGTGTATAACTCTTAACACACAGTACTATATGGGCGTTGATACGATCAACAACCTCAAAGAATTGAGGTGGGGAAGACTCTGGTTTTCCCCAGAATTGCCGTACTACTACTTACCTATAACAGCCTTCTTGTGGTGGGAGAAGATTATCAATCTAAAGAATAGGAGCTGTTTGTTAAACCAAGTTCCACCGCATTCTTTCCAACACAAAGTAAGAGCTGATAGCGTTACCCCGTTGATATTTAATACATATATTTACCACTGAAAAACAACTAGTAAAAAACACTAGTAAACTACAAATTGCATAACACAAGAACTAAGCGCACTCCTCTCTCATATGCCGTAGTACACGCTAGAGGTGTATTGAATAAACCTTAAGAACCGTGGAAAAAAACTGGTCATAGAGCATGGGATTTAATCTCTACTCCATCCTCTAAAAATGCCACAATGCATGCTTCTTCCGGTAGTAGCCTGTTTAAGCTGCACCAGAGGGAGAGACACAAAGCTGGCAGCCAATTCCTGAACGGGAGTAAGGTATTGCTGGCAATACGTGTTATTGACTGCCCTGAGGGAACGCGGTTTATATGTCGCCTCTCTTAGTTTCAAAACGCCACACGGCGTTTTTTTGTTTTTGTAGCAACCAGGACTTTTGAGCATATCGAGAAAGCTCAATCCATAAGGAGTAAGAAATGACGACTTCGTCGCTAATGCAGACTTATGCACGCTCAGACCTCGCGTTCGAGCGTGGGGAAGGTGTCTGGCTGATTGCGGCTGATGGTCGACGATACATGGATTGTGCCTCGGGTATTGCCGTCTCCGGCTTGGGTCATGCACACCCAAAGCTCGTTGAGGCGCTGAAGTCTCAGGCTGAAAAGCTGTGGCACGTCACCAATCTCTATACAATTCCAGAGGGTGAGAAGCTTGCAAAGCTGCTGACAGACAACACCTTTGCTGATGTTGTGTTCTTCACCAACTCCGGGACGGAAGCAACAGAAGGGGCCATGAAGGCCGCACGGCGCTATCACTTTGCCAAGGGTAATCCTGAAAAGAACCGCATTATCACCTTTGAAAATGCGTTCCACGGCAGAACCATGGCAGCGCTCGCCGCTGGTGGCCAGCAAAAGTACCTCGAAGGCTTCGGCCCTGCGCCAGAAGGGTTCGATCAGGTGCCCGCTGGTGATCTGGACGCGGTTAAAAAGATGGTCGGACCGGAAACTGCAGCCATCATGCTGGAGCCGGTTCAGGGTGAAGGTGGTATCCGCACCATGGACCCGGCCTTCCTGAAAGGTCTTCACCAGATCTGTGATGAGAATGACTTGTTGCTGATCTACGATGAGATCCAGACAGGTGTTGGCAGAACCGGCAAACTCTTTGCCCATGAGTGGGCAGGCGTTGCACCGGATCTGATGGCGATTGCAAAAGGCATCGGTGGCGGTTTCCCAATGGGGGCGTTCCTCGCAACCAATGAAGCGGCCAGTGGCATGGTTCCTGGCGTTCACGGCACCACCTTCGGTGGCAACCCGCTGGCGATGGCTGTTGGCAATGCTGTTCTGGAAACGGTTCTGGAACCAGGCTTTCTGGAAGCTGTTCAGGAAAAAGGCTTGCAGCTGAAGCAGAAGCTGGCTTGCGCTGTCGATCAGCACAGTGATGTGTTTGAGCTGGTGCGCGGTGAAGGCCTGATGCTTGGCCTGAAATGCAAAGTGCCAAACACACAGGTGCTGGCCCACATGCGCAACAACGGCCTGCTGCCGGTTGGTGCCGGAGACAACGTGCTCCGCATTATGCCGCCAATGACCATTACCGCTGAAGAAATTGACCTGCTCGTTGAAAAGATTGAAGCCGCTGCTGCGGACATGGAAACCGAGCTGAAAACTGCCGAGACTGCCAAATGACCACTATGACAAAACCACAGCACTTTCTCGATATCAGCGATTTTTCCGGTGATGACCTTCGCCAGATTATGCAGGTCTCCAATCAGATCAAAGCCACCCGCAATGGCGTTCATCGCGGGCAGGGGCCATTGGCAGGCAAAGTGCTCGCCATGGTCTTTGAGCAGCCATCCACCAGAACCCGCATCTCCTTTGATGTGGGCATGCGGGAACTTGGCGGCGAAACTCTGATGTTGACTGGCGCTGAGATGCAGCTTGGTCGCGGCGAGTCTATTCCAGATACCGCCCGCGTGCTGTCCCGCTTCGTGGACATGATCATGATCCGTATGCTGGACCATGATGCCGTGAGAGAACTGGCAGAGTACGCTACCGTTCCGGTCATCAACGGCCTGACCAAGGTTTCGCATCCTTGTCAGATCATGGCCGACATCATGACATTCGAAGAACACCGCGGAAGCATTAAGGGTAAAACCGTTTCCTGGGTGGGCGATAGCAACAACGTTCTTTACTCTTGGATCGAAGCGGCAGCAAAGTTTGACTTCAAAATTAACGTCGCCGCACCAAATGAACTGACAGTACCTCTTGAATGGATCGAAAAGGCCTATACATCCGGTGCTGAACTCGTCGTGACAGACGACCCGTTTGCTGCTGTGAAAAACAGTGATTGTGTTATCACCGATTGCTGGGTGTCCATGGGAGATGACGAAGCACAAACGCGTCATAACCTGCTGGCCCCTTATCAGGTCAATGAACGCCTGATGAGCGAAGCCAACGATTCATCTTTGTTTATGCACTGCCTGCCTGCGCATCGTGGGGAAGAAGTGACAAATGAGGTAATCGACGGCCCGCATTCTGTGGTATTCGACGAGGCAGAAAACCGACTCCACGCCCAAAAAGGCATTATGGCGTGGTGCATGGGTGCTTTGCCTGAAGGATAAAGCATATCGCTGAAAAGTGGTTTTCCGGTTTTCAGACAAAGATATGTGCAAGGATAAAAGAACAAGATGACAAATACACCTGCTCAACCGACCGCCGCTGGCGTTGACGCTGTTGTTCCTTTTGCTGTTGAAGCATTGGACGTTCGCGGTCGGGTTATCAATATGGGGCCGGTGCTGAACTCTATGCTGGCGCGGCACAAGTACCCTGCGCCAGTCAACAAGCTGCTGTCAGAGGCAATTGTCCTGACAGCCATGCTTGGCAGTACCCTCAAATTCGAAGGTCGCCTGACCTTGCAAGCCCAGACCGACGGTGCAGTCTCCACGCTCGTTGTTGATTTCAACGCGCCTGACGGGCTGCGTGCTATGGCGCAGTTCAGCGAAGACAAGGTCGCCGAAGTTGCAGCCAAAGATGGTTTCAAACCAGACCACCTGCTTGGCAAAGGCCATCTGGCCTTCACCATTGATCAGGGCGCACACACCAGTCGCTATCAGGGTATCGTGGTCCTGAACGGCACCACCTTGGAAGAGGCTGCTCACGAGTACTTCCAAAAGTCAGAGCAGATCCCGACATTCGTCCGCCTTGGCGTGGCTGAAGTGTTGACCAAAGCCGAAGAGGGTGGCGCTGATCATTCCTGGGCTGCCGGCGGCATCATGGTTCAGTTCCTGCCTCAGTCTCTGGATCGCCTCAAGCAGGCTGACATCCATCCGGGCGATGCGCCAGAAGGGCACGAAGCACACGAGATTGACGAAGACGATGCCTGGGTTGAAGCGCGCTCGCTGGTCGAGACCGTAAAAGATGACGAGCTCATCGATCCAAGCCTGACTGTCGAAGGTCTTCTGTACCGCTTGTTCCACGAACGTGGTGCATCCGTCTTCTCCCCGCAGGAGATGGCAGACAAATGCACCTGTTCTGAAGAAAAGATCACTGCCATGATGCAGAACTTTTCTGAGACAGACAAAACCGAGATGAAAGCGGAAGGAACCGTCCACATCAAGTGCGACTTCTGCTCCAAAGATTATGAGCTGGACGCGAACAAAGTGTTCGAGGACTGATCCTTTCAGGAAAAGCGTAAAAAACGCAAACCAACGCATTAAAAAACGCTGTCAGAAAATTACTGGCCGCGTTTTTCTTTAACTCATTGATATTGAATGAGAACCACAGCTAGACGCGATCAAAGATCGACCCCATGCGCGGGCTGAACAACCGATCATAGGTTTTTAGAAGCATCATATCCGTCATGCTTGCCACGTAATCACAGACGATCCGTGAACCTTCTTCAGCTTGTTCGAAGTCAGTATAAACCTCTTCTGGCAAGAAGGCTTTTGGCTCGCTCATCAAGGTTTCAAAGACAGCCACCACCATGGTTTGTCCTTTAAACTCAAGATGCTGCACATTTGGTGCTTGAATAACCCGTTCGAACACAAAGCCTTTCAGGGCTTCAAGCACCTTATTATGATCTTCTGGCAGTACCGCTTTGTACTTCAAAAGCGGCTCGCTGAAGACCTCGCTTATCTTGATCTGAGCAGCCACAATAAAGAAGTGAACCAGTTTACCGATGAACTGTTTTCGCCGATTGGCATTGCCAAACAGCCCGGCAATCATCTGCTCATAGGCATTGCCGGTATACTTCTCTGGATTGCTCTCAATCAGATCATCCAAAAATGCTGCGCAAACCTCTGCTGAGATACCCTCCCGGAACTGCTCTTCCCGAACCAGCCCCAAAGCAATTGCATCTTCAAAATCATGGACCCCATAAGCAATGTCATCAGCCAGATCCATGATGGAGCAATCCCATGATTTAAAACGGGATTTTCCGTGCTTGCCGTTCTTGGATTCAAAACTGCAGAACAGCGAGCGGTCTCGCTCAGAGAGTGGTTCCAGCACCCAATCGACAATCTCTTGTTCCCCATCCATGAAGCATTTGGGCGGAGCAGAACGCTTGCGATCAATCAGGCTCACTGCAGAGGTATTGGGGTTAAGCCGCGGGGATAACTCTGGATTATGGACCCGGGAAAAGGCCACCGGATACTTCATCATGCCCAGTAATGCCCGCCGCGTCAGATCAGCCCCATGCTTGGCCGACATCTTCTCCAGCCGTGAAACAATGCGCAGGGTTTGGCCGTTGCCCTCATACCCACCAGCATCGCGCATACAGTAATTCAGCGCAACTTCACCTCCATGCCCAAAAGGCGGGTGCCCTATATCATGACAATAACTGATTGTTTTTACGAGGCTTTCTTCGGGAATGTAGTCGTAAGCCGGATGAGCTTTGAAGAACGCCCGGAACTGCCGGGTGATGCCCGACGCGATCTGCGCAACTTCCAGTGTATGGGTTAAACGGGTGCGATAGAAATCGCTGTCACCCAGATTGAGGATCTGGGTTTTCCCCTGCAGGCGACGGAATGCGTGAGAATGAACGATGCGGGCATAATCAACGTCATAGGGCGTCCGCGCATCATCTGACTTGGGAACCCATCCACTTTGACGCGCAGTCCAAACAACATCACTCACTTCAAAAACTCCGCAATAAATTGAGCAAAAAAAAGCCCTACACAATAAGGTGTAGGGCAGAAAAATTTAATCTATCAGCGACTTAAAGAACTCTGCGGTCTCTTTTGCAGATTGCTCAATATTGCCTTTCCAGGTCGCGGGAGAAGCACCGCGCGGGGCAAGGTCGTGGTTTCCATCCTCCAACCAGAAAAGCCGAACAAACTCAGGTAAATCAACAGCTTCCACCTCAGCCTGATGCCCCATCTGATCCCGATCACCCTGCGCTATCAAGATAGGACGAGTGGATTTCTGCAACGGCTCAAGCCGCCAGTCCGCCAGCTCTTTCTTCGCTTCTGTATGGAACGGATACCCAAGGCACACAACGCCAGCAATACGCTTCGGCAGGCTCTCTCCACCCGCCAGCATAGCTGCAACGCGCCCACCCATGGACTTGCCCCCAATCAGGACAGGGCCTTGATTCTGTTCAAGAATATCCTGCATAGCGCTCTGAAATTCGCCAATGAGTTTGTCCGCCCGCGGAGGAGGAGCCTTCTTGCCTGTCTCCCGACGCCTCGCCATGTAAGCAAACTCAAACCGTGCAACAGCAATGCCATTCGCAGCCGCAGCTTCCGCAAACCGGTTCATAAAATTGGCATCCATCGGCGCACCCGCACCATGAGCCAACACAAGAGTGCCATGGCACTCACCTTCAGGACGTGTCCATAAAATCTCAGTCATGAAGCTATTTTAGCGCCTCTTTCACGACAAAAGTGACAGGAAATTTACTTGTCCCCGTCTTCAATAAGCACCATATTCAAATTAACTAATATAAATGCGTAGAAGATGTGCGCTAATCGAACGGAATCTATCATGGAAGAAGGCGTCATTCGCCTGGGAGTATTTGCGGGCGCATTCTTAGTGTTCGCATTCTTGGAATTCTTCATCCCAAGGCGTTCAGAGAGCCAGGAGCGGCCGCGGCGATGGTCAACCAACCTTCTCCTGTCGATAATCAATACTCTGATGCTACGGTTCGCTTTGCCTTTTGCAGCAGTATCAACGGCTTACTGGGCGCAGGTGGAAGGGTTTGGTCTTGCGCACTGGCTGGCAATCGACCCTGTTATAGCGGGCGTAATTGCCTTCTTCGCACTCGATTTTGCGGTCTGGGCCATGCATGTCGCCAGCCACAAAGTTCCGTTCCTATGGCATTTGCATAAGGTCCATCACACCGATCCACGCTTTGATGTGACAACAGCTCTGCGCTTCCATCCGCTGGAGATTGCGGTCTCTATGTTATGGAAGGTGATCGTCGTCGCATTCCTCGGCGCACCCGTTCTCTCTGTGGTGATTTTTGAAGTTGTCCTCAACGCAGCCGCTATGTTCAATCACGCAAACATCAAACTCTCTGACAAAGCAGACCGTATTCTGCGTTGGATGATCGTGACGCCGGACATGCACCGCATCCACCACTCCACCCGTCCAATCGAAACCGATAGTAACTATGGCTTCAACTTCCCTTGGTGGGACAGGTTATTCTCCACTTATGTGAATGATCCAAAAGGCGGTCAGGAGAACATCACCTTCGGCCTAAGCGAGTTTCAGGGCAAAGAACCACGCCAGCTCGGTTGGGCATTGATGTTACCCTTCAAGGCTTTAGCGCATGTGCAAGGTTGGCTTTCCAGTCGCGTCAACAAAGACGGCACACCTAAAGTGAGATGATCAGAAGAAACCGCGGGGGAAATATCTGAGATAGAGTTCCCCGAGACGACCGTTGGATTGAAGGCGGGTAAGACCAAGATTGATTGCATTCAACATCTTGGTATTGCCTGCCTTTGTTGCAATCGCCAATCCGCCGCTGAAGTAACTCGGATCCAGCCACGGCCCTCCTGCAAACTTGCAGCATCCGTCAGCAGTGCGTGTATCCAGCCAGAATGACAGCCTCATGCCATCGCCAAACAAGGCGTCTACAGCTGACTTTGACAAGGCATTTCGGGCAAGCTCTTCATTTTCAAATGGAACAGCAATTGCGTCCGTAAAGAACCGTTCCAGAAATGCTTCATGACGCGACCCTTCGACAACTGCAATGCGCTTTCCGCCCAGAGTTTCTGGCAGAGGTTCCAGCGTACTGTTCCTGCCAACAACAAAGCGTCCCGGAAAACGCATGTAAATCTGAGAAAATGACAGTTTCTCAAGAGTATCCGGCGTCATGCTCACTCCGGCAATGACAGCGTCGGCCTCACCATTAAACACCGTATTGGCCAAGTGGTTAAATGGAATGATCTTGAGGCTACAAGCGGCCTTAAGGCTCTGGCAGATCTCACGGGCAAGATCTACGTTGTAACCCATCAAACGCTCTTCACTATCGCGAAAAATGAAGGGCGGAAAGTTATCTGCAGCAATAAAGCTTATCCGCTCCGGCGCCTTACCGGTTGTTGCAAGACCGGACTGCCCGCCAGAGAACAAAGGGATGGTTACCGAAGAGGAGCCTGATCGGGACCTTACTCTAATTTCAGAGCCACTGTTTCCCCCTCCCAACAATGGAGAGCTCTGGGAAATCTCCCAGGTATCTGAGCCATTCGCATTCTGTGCCATAGCATTTGACGCCGCGAAAATGAGCGGCTGGGCACTACATAAAATCAGCAATATGAAGAATATGGGGAAACGCAAAAGCTATCCAATCCAGTTTGCAACAGAGCGTAAGCCTAACGGGAAATTCTCAAGGAGATACTAAGTGAATGTCTGCGTAAGGGGAAGGCCCGTAACTGAAGATCAGCTTCCTAGATTAACAAGGGCCGGGGTATCAAAGGGCTGTCAGGAATACTCCGAGATATCAGTAGGCAATGGGCTGCCTTTCTCAGTACGACAGGCCAATACTCTACGTTCGTTATCTCTTTCGATTGGTTGTATTGAAAGCACACGCTCGGTTGAAGCGGGACAAGCCCTGCGAAGCCGCATGACAGCGATTACTCCCCTAGAGCAATCCATCGATGATCCTACGCCTCATGAACGTGCTGGACCTCTTATCAAAAATATCCCCAAGCCTTCACAGAAAGGCCAATATGTTCCGAAGTTTGTGCGTCTGAAGAATGCGTTGGAACGGGAAGTCCTGCTGCAATGTAATTGCTCCGAGGCCTTGATTGATTTCGCAAAGTCCAGGATGACGGCGGAAGACAAGTGCACCAGCAATTATCTAATTGAACAAGGATTTCTCGATGCCTCAGTGTTCTACTGGGGAATTTCCGGCAAAATGAATGTCCGCTATGCGTCTGATGGCAGCCTGTCAGCTATTGCGCCAATTGATAAAAAGCTAAAACCATTCGAGACTGAAGGGATTTTGTTTGTTCCTGCACTGGACCTCAATCAAAAGGTCGTCTTCGCAGCAGCACCACTTGGGCACCAGCTAGAGGCTTTTGAGCGAGCTCTAGGCTATTTTGATGAAGCCACGAGCAAGATTGTGGTGGTGACACCGAAGTACCAAAAGGCGTTGACGGTAACGACGGCCAGCGCCAACGCATTGGCACAAGACGATGTTTCAATGTCGGCAGTGTATCGCTTTTTGCCTTCACAGCGAAAGCTGCTGACAGTTTCTCCAATCATCTTCCTGGGAACAGCTGGCTTTGCGTTTGACGTATTTTTCTGGGGCCTCTTTATTCTGCTGACTTTATCACTCGGTGTCACAGGGTTACTTCGCCTTGCATCCTTCTTCACCTACTCTGACCGGCAAGAATTCACTGTCCCAAAGCTGGAAAAGTGGCCGCACTACACCGTGCTTGTCCCACTTTACAAAGAGTCAGCAATCTGCCGCCAATTGGTTGATGGGCTGGATGCGTTGGATTACCCGAAAGATGCGCTTGATGTGATCTTTCTGGTCGAGCAAGATGATGAGCTGACACAGAAAAACCTCCGCAAACTGTTAAAGAAATCAATGCGGATGATCATCCTGCCTCCCGGAAAACCGCAGACCAAACCTCGTGCGCTTTCCGTTGGCCTTACGGCGACAAAAGGTGAGTTCGTAACGGTTTTTGACGCAGAGGACAGGCCTGAGCCACAGCAACTGAAAAAAGCCATTTGCCAGTTCGCGCTTGAGGGCCATGACATCGCTTGCTTGCAGGCTGCATTGTCCATCGATCACGCCGAGGAAAGCTGGTTGGTCCGCCAGTTTGCTTTTGAATATGCGGCACTCTTCGATGTCTTCCTACCATTTCTGTCTCGCAAAAACCTTCTGCTGCCTCTGGGAGGGACATCCAACCACTTCCGTGTCAGCGCATTGCGGAAAGTTGGCGGGTGGGATCCATTCAACGTGACAGAAGATGCGGATCTGGCAGTCAGATTTGCGCGGCAAGGATTTAAGACACGCACGCTAAACAGCTCCACTTTTGAAGAAGCGCCGCTTACGCTCAAAGCCTGGCTACACCAACGTACCCGCTGGCATAAAGGATGGATACAAACGCTGGCCGTTCATCTGCGCAATCCAAGGTTGGCTTACAAGCAGCTCGGCCTGAAAAACTTTGCCTTGCTGCTCCTAACATTCTTTGGCGGCATGCTGTGTCTATGGGCTGCACCATGTACAGTTTGGATGTTTGGAAAGCTTGCTCTGAAATATTACAGCACCGGAATGCAAGCATTTGATGCTTTCAGCATCTATGCCATGTTCTGTTTCCTCTTTGGTCTTGGCGGCTCTGTTGTTACGGTCTTACAAGGCAGTGCAAAGCGCGGCTTTTGCCCTCGAGCCTGGGAGATTGCAAGTATCCCACTCTATTGGGTTCTTGGGTGCATCGCCTCTTACAAGGCCCTTATTGAGTTCGCGATAAAACCGCATTACTGGCGAAAGACGGAACACGGTATTGTGCGTCAGAGAGGTAAAATGAAGAGTGCTCAGAGATTATAGGACTGCCGAGATACTAGGTCTTCCATGGCATCTTAAGAGCATCCACGGTGAGTTCGCACGGCTGTCCCTGATAGAATTGATCGAGCAACTGATGAAACACTGTTGGATCATCTGCAGCATATGCAAAGAGTGTTGCACTGTTGCGTACTTTCAAACTGTCGATTTCACCAAGGATTTGCTTGGAAGTGAGGTCAGTGTGCTTGAGCAGTAACCCACTGCATCCACGCAGCCGCGAGGCCAAGAGAGGATAAGCAAGGTATCGCTGAGCTTCTTCAAGATCGGCAATGCCAAAGAAATGTGCGGTTGAAGAACGACCCAGTTCACGTAATTGAGGAAAGATGAACCAGATCCAGTGCGAGGTTTTCTGACCTTGTGAGAGCTCCTGTACCACTTCTGAAAATACCGGGTCCTGGGCAATGACAAACCGGGTTATGTCATCCTTCGTCGTTTTTACCATTTGATACTCGCCCTCAAGTCGTCATCGTTGCGGTTACTTTCCGCCGAACAGTCTTTCATATTGGTTCTCAAACTCGCACGACAGATACAAAATCCTGGTGGAAATCTGGAGTTGTCTAAGAGTGAAGTATATTTTTAGACCCAAGCATAATGAACTGTTCTCTTTCTTGGTGTTTTTCTGAGTTGGTTATTGCAGAAACATAAAAACAGCCGGTTTCGGAGTTTTAATTATCATTCCCTAAAGTAATGTCTCGGTACATGGACGATGCGAGAAAAACTTCGTGCGATCATCGAAAGTAAGGCTTGGGAATACACAATCATATCTATCATCTCCCTAAATGCGATAACTTTAGGGGTGGAAACCAGCCAGACTGGTCAACAACATTACGGCCCAATACTCCGCACATTGGACGATGTCGTAGTGGGCATATACGTGATTGAGATCTCCCTTTGGGCTGGCTCAGGAAAACTGGAGAGCCTTCTGATACGAT